>JANPPB010000396.1:0-1695 GCA_031428295.1 Segetibacter sp.
GCTTCCATTAAAAACAAATTATTTTTATGAGCCAACGCAGAAAGTTCATTAAACTCACGGTCGTTTAAAGTGGCGGGTTTTTCGCAAAGCACGTGTTTGCCATGTAAAAGACACTGCTTACATTGTTCAAAATGAAAATTATGGGTGGTAGCAATGTACACTGCATCCACCTCTTTGCTGCTGTACAATTCATCGTAATTAAACCACATCGGCAGGGAGTATTTAGCGGCAAATTCAGCAGCCTTTTGCTTATTTCTTGCAGCAACTCCAACCAGTTGACCCCCAGTTGTAACCGCAAAATCATTAACAAATGAATTTGCTATTTTACCTGCTCCCAAAATGGCCCATCTTATATTTTTACTCATTTGGCAAGTCGTTTTATTTGTGAACTAAAAATAATACTAAGGCAAGTTCATAAAAAATAATGCTAATAAGCAAAGTACACCCCCGATGTATTTTATTAAAAAGTAAATTACAAGCAGGGTTGAAATGACTTGAAGTACTTTTGCAACCAGGCAAAAATGTGATTGAAAGCCCATTGATTACATACAAAGAAAACAACACTTAAATTATCAATTTCAATTTTTCAATATTAGTAAAAGGGTGGATTGTTGTATTGTGTTGTGCATTTTCAACACTGCATGCACAATATAAACCTGTTACGTTACAACTAAAATGGCTCCACCAATTTGAGTTTGCCGGTTATTATGCGGCAGATATTAAAGGCTATTATGCTAAAAATGGATTAAAGGTAACGATCAAGCCGGGAGATAAAAATCATTCACCCATTACAGAGGTATTGCGTGGCAGGGCAACATTTGGCATTAGTGATTGCGACGTTTTAATCAATTACACAAAGGGGGATCCTATTGTGGCAATGGCCTCACTGTTTCAACACTCACCATACATTGTACTGGCTACACCCTATCAAAATATTCATTCTCCATCCGACCTTATCGGCAAGCGCATTTTATCGTCGGACAATTATGGTTGGGCGCAAATGAAAGCCATGCTCATGAGAGAAGGCATTCCGTTGGATTCAGTTCGAAAACTGGAACACACCTGGAAACCTATGGACCTGTTAAATGGCAATGCTGATGCAATGACAGGCTATGTTACCGTGGAGCCCTACCAGTTTTTGAAAATGGGTATCGACCTTTCATACATCGATCCCATTAATTATGGGGTGGATTTTTATGGTGATATTTTATTTACCCAACAGTCGGTAATAAATAATGACCCCGGTTTAACAGAGGCTTTTAGAAAAGCAAGTATTAAAGGTTGGGAATATGCCACTGAAAATCCTGAAGAAATAATAGAATACATACTTACGCTGCCGGGAGTTGAAAGACGTGGAGCAACAAAGGAATCACTGATGTACGAAGCCAGGCAGATGCGCAAATTAATGATACCCGATCTTGTTGAAATCGGGCACATGAACGAGGGCAGGTGGCAACATATACTGGACATCTATAAAAAGCTGGGTATGGTGGGAAAAACAACCCGGATCGATGACTTTTTATACAACCCTGAAGGCACGCAAATAGACAGGATCATTGAGAAGATCATCTACATTTCCATAACTATTTTATTGATTGTTGCTGCTATTGTTTTGTACAGCATCTCCCTAAAAAGAGCAGTACAAAACAGGACCAGCCAGCTTGAATTTGAAATGGCGCAAGGCAACGAAACCCG
>JANPPB010000397.1:0-3373 GCA_031428295.1 Segetibacter sp.
AGTTTACGTTTATTTTGTAGCTGCCTGTTGTTGCTATGGGTATAGCATCAGGATCGCCACCACTTCCATAGTTTGCACCAAGGGTACCACCGGTTGCTGAATTACCACCAAACTGTGGTTGCCAATTACCATTGCCGGATAGGAACTTCATGTAACCGCCACCTTTTAAATTGGTTGTTATTTCGAATACACCATTGGTAATTGCAGTGAATTCCTGGTTAGGAGGGGGAGAGTTTGTCCAGCTCGAAACTGTTGCATCACCTGTAGTAAATAAAGTTTCTGGCAAAGGATTAGCTACTTTGGTTTGTTTAAAAGTTCCGGTTTGAAAATCGAGTACCAATTTATACCAACCTTCGCCGCCAGTTACATTAGCGGGAAAATCATCGCTTAACTTAAAACCAAAGCCACCACCGTTAGCAAGGCCTGCAGCGTTCTTATCAGCTACACCAAATTTATCATCCCAGTTACCAGCTTGCTGTAAAATAAGGAAGTTGCCACCACCACTCATGTGAAATATTCCGGCCCATTTGGTCTCTTCAATGCGGGTAAGTTCTCTTACAGCAGGCATTGGATTAGGGTTTGTCCAATCAAAATCGGTAGCATTACCTGTAATAAATAACCTGCCTGTAGTAGGCAAAGCCACCTTTGGAGGTATCTTATATGGAGTAGCTTTTAGCTTGATGGTATTGCCAACAATACGCTCGTTATTGTTATTGTAAGAAGAAGTCAACCGAACATCAACATCGTAAGCAGTACCGAAATTAAAACCGAAACCCAGCAGGATGCTATTAAAATCTTTTGCCAGGAAAGTAGTGCTCTTATTACCAATCACTACTTTTGAAACTGCTTTTGAAAAATTGCGTCCCGCGGAATCAATTTCAATTATATACTTAAACTTAGCCGAATCTGTTGCATAAGCGGGATTGGTCCAGGAAAAAGTAATTACCGGCTTTAATGAGTCAGAAGCCGGGGGAGCAACAGAAGTAGTAGAGGTACTTAACACCGGTGCAACACCATTTTTATACAAAGGCAGGTCATCTACCTTTTGGCAGGCTGTAAAACCCAAAACAGCAACTGCTATTAACCATAATTTATTAAGTTTCATATAAAATCGTTATTTATAATTATTGCAATACAACAGAGTATTTACCTGTTTGAAAATCTACGGTTATTTTATAAGTACCTGAACCTGCAGGAGCTAATAAGTCGCCACCACCCATTTTAAAATCATCTGCGTTTACGTTGTTGGTATTGTTGGCGCCCGTGCCACCATACTTAACATCCCAACTTCCATTTTTTGGAAGTAACAGATAAGAGCCACCGCCTACCATTGGTAAGGTAAGTTCAAACCTGGTTGGGCTTAGCTTCTTAAAGGTTTGCTTGCCTGCATTGGCAACAGGATTATCCCAGCTACCTGCTGCACTACCTACAATGTACAATTCACCCGTTGTTGGTGGATCAACTTTGGGAGGTATTGCGTAAGGAGTTGCCTTTAGTTTTACCACATTCGAATATAGAATTCCCGCATCTTTACCCAAAGTAGATTTTACCCTTATCTCTATATTATGCTCCTTTGCCGAGGTTAGTTCCAGCGTGTTTAACAGGTAATCATTCAACTCCGATTGCATAAAAGTGTAGCTCAGGTCTTTGCTAATGCTAAGCGACTTCTTTTTAGGATTGGTAAAGTTTGCACCGGTAGTATCAATCTGAATTTCGTAAGCTACATCCTGTGAGCTAACACCAGTTGTAAACGCATAGTTGGGGTTGGTCCAGCTAATTTTCATGGCCTGGTTATCCTTTGTAGCAAAAGCTAAAGGAACAGTTGTGGTTGCGGTAGAAGTTAACACAGGTGCAGTACCACCTTCAAAAAAGATTCGATTTTCATCTTTCTCGCACGACCAAAAAGCTGTCATCAACAATGTTGATAAGAGCATTAATGTTGATATTTTTTTCATGTTACTAAAATTTTCAATTGACTTAGAAACCAGGATTTTGTGTAAGTTTTGGATTGGCTGTTATGTTAGCCGATGGTATAGGAAACAAGTTGAACTTAGCATCAACTGCTGTTCCTGATGCCACACCACCTTTCCAGGGCCACAGGTAAGTTGCAGTGGTTAGTTGGTTGTAACGAATTAAGTCGGTACGACGATGTCCTTCCCAATACAATTCTCTGGCTCTCTCATCCAACACGGTTTGTAGCGTTAGGTCTGTAGGCAGCAGTTTGTAATTGTTACCAGCCGGATTGCCGAAACCTCTGAACCTTATTTTGTTTATGTAATCCAGTGCCGTTGATTGGTCGCCACCCGCACCACCTCTTAACACCGCTTCAGCATAAATCAAATACATTTCGGACAGGCGGAAAATGGGGAAATCAATGTCTGCAAAATCTCTGTTTACATCTGATACTGCACCACCATCGCTGCGAATATTTTTCCATTTGTTAACGTGTAAACCATTATCAAAGACTGAAATGTCGTTGATTTGAATTTGAGAAGAACTGGTACCATACCTGGCAGTGGTAAACATGGCTCTTTTATCGTTTGAACCGGAAAGGTCGGTGAATTTATCAGCGAGGCCTTTGGTAGCACGATAGCCATACCATCCACCACCTACACCAAATTCGTTATGATCATCGCCGGCAGCAGCATGCACAAAAAAAGTAGTATTGCCATACGATTTGGTGCGCAAACCATCGCAGTTAACTGCATAAATAAATTCATTTTTTTGTTTATCGTTATCAGCCATAAACAACTGACCGTAATTATTGCTTAGGGTGTACCCTGCGCCTATAACTTTTTTTGAGTAAGTGATAGCTTGCGTATACATATCCTTTCCGGCATAAACCTTAGCGTTTAAATACAAGCGGGCTAAGAGTGCCCAGGCAGCCGCCTGGTCTACACGACCGTATTCAATTGTTTTCGCAGGTGCCAGCTCACCGTCTATAGCGAGCAACTCTTTCTCTATATAATCAAATAAAGCAGGACGCTGAATTTCTGAAGGAAGATCGGTTCCTATTTTATTTTCTTCGGTAATGAATGTTGATTTACCAAACAGATCTAACATTACCCAATAATTAAAGGCCCTCAAAAATCTAACTTCTCCCCTTGACTTTTTAATTTCGGCTGCATCAGAAGATGCAATGCCATGAGCGGCCACCTTCTCATCTGTTGATTCTCTAAGGTACTCGTTGGCAACAGTAATGTTATAGATGGGCCGGGCATACATCCCTAACAAAAACGGATCGGAACTGGTCCAGCTTAAGTTGTGAAAATCTTTAATGGTTTGGTCGTTCCAGGAAACTACTGCTTCGTCGGATGGCAACTCCTGGCAATTAAAAAAACCGCGAATAAAAGGCGATTGCGAACCTTCGTCC
>JANPPB010000398.1:0-4798 GCA_031428295.1 Segetibacter sp.
GACCAGTCAACAGCATCAGTTATTTCTTCGCCATCAATCTTTTCCAACACCTGGCCTACACGTATTTTACTACCGGCTTTATCTGCCGGACCACCTGCAAGAACCTCGGTAATTTTTATACCCATACCGGTATAGGTTTCATCGTACAGTAAACCGAGTGAAGCCGTAGCGTCAGGCGATGCCATGCGGGGCGAATAACGACCTCCGGTATGAGAGGCATTGAGCTCCCCAAGCAGTTCGCTCAACAGCTCCTGAAAATCGTAGTTGTTACTTATGTGTGGCAGAAACCGTGCATAAGCCAGCTTGTACATCTTCCAGTCAACACCCTGCAATTTTGGGTCGTAAAATTTCTTTTCTACCTGGCGCCATGCATGGTCAAAAATGTATTGACGTTCCGCATCGGCATTTAACACCATTTCGCCGTTAATGCCAATGGGTGTTATTTTTCCACTTTCGGCATCCACTTTTACAAGGCTGCCTTTATTACTTACCAAAAGACTTTTACCATCTTTACTCAATTCCAACCCACCTGGCGTGCCACCTAATTTGGCCAGTATTTTAGTGTCGTTGGTTCGGGGATCGGTTACCCACAGGTCATAGCCTTTTTCAAACGCAGCCAGGTAATACAACTTACTTGCATCATCGTTTAAAACATAATCGCTTATTGAAGAACTGTTGATGGTCAAACGCACTTTCCTGTTGTCGAGATTGTCAAGATTAAGCTCCAGTTTTTGTTGTGAAGCTGAATCCTTCTTATCCATCTTCTTTTGATCGGCTGAGAGTGAACTGTCTTTTAAATCCTTCTCTTCTTTTTCTTTCAACAAGGCAAATTCATCTTTATTCAATATAAATTTATCATAAGCATCCCTGTCAAAAAACACGGCAAATACATCTGCTTCGCGGCTGCCCTGGTTGGCAAACGACTTTCTTCCCTCGCGGCCGCTTAGCCATGTCATCATTTTGCCTTTCATACCCCATTTTGCTCCTCCTTCACCAAAACCACTGTTAACCGGGTAAGTAATTTTGCCGGTGTTGGTGGCATTTATAAGCGCAGCATTGGTTTTAAAAGCATAGCCCTTCTGATCATCGGTAATAATCCATTTATTATCGGGGCTCCACTGAAAATCCCAGTCGCCATCGCTATACGAATAGTTGTGACCGGCAGGTAAAATGGTACGCGATTGCTTGCTGGCAATGTTGTAAACCTTTAAAACATTTCTTTCAAAAATGTACCCGATCTCTTTGCCGTCCGGCGAAAATTTAGGCTGGTATTCTTCAGCAGTTGTTGCAATTATTGTTTCTTCTTTTATAATTGTTGAAGCATAAAAGTAAGGTTCATCTTTCTGTGATATCGTAGCCCGAATAATGTCCCAGTTGTCATTTCTTTCAGCGGCAAATACAAGACTTTTACCGTCGGGGCTCCATTGCACCATACGCTCCTGTTGTGGCGTGTTGGTTATCCTTTTTGTTTGTGTTCCTTCAACACTGGTTACAAAAATTTCGCCCCTCGTAACAAAAGCAACTTCCTTACCATTTGGGCTTAGTGTAAACTCGGTAACATTACCATTGATGGGTGTATTTTTTTCAGTACCTGCACGTCCGTCGTTATAAATTTTAACGTCCACTTTCCTGGGCTGGCTGCCTTCCTTCATGGTATATATTTCGCCATTGTAGGTAAAACTTAAAGTGCCCTCGTTAGATGAGCTTAAATGTCTAACCGGGTGCTTGTCAAATGTGGTCAACTGCTTTACCTCTGCCGGGTTAGCCAGTGATGTTTTAAACAGGTTTTGAGTGATGTTTCCCTTTTCGCTCAGGTAATAAATGTTGTTGTCACCTGCAAACAACGGCTCCCTGTTTTCACCCTGGTAAACCGATAGTTTTTTGTACGATTTATTAGCTACATCGTACAGCCAAATATCTCTGCTTACTGCACTGGTTTGGTGCTTACGCCATGGGTCTTCATAACCCTTTCTGTCCTGAAAAACTATTTGGTTGCCTCTGCTATTGTAATGTGCATTCTCAACGCCGGCCGCACTTACCAGCACAGGCCTTCCACCTGTAATGGGTGCAGTGTATAGACTTTGAAACAGTCGTGGACTGGGAAAACGAACACTTGCTGCTGGTGCATTATGGGCACTTCCAAAAATTACCTGCTTGTTATCAATGCTAAAATCGTACGGGTAATCGGCGGCGCTGTTGGTTGTAACTCTTATCGGTGTTCCGCCATTTGAAGGCATTACAAACACATCAAAATTGCCGTAGCGGTCGCTTGCAAATGCAATGGATTTACCATCGTGGCTCCAAACCGGCATCATGTCCTGCGCCTCATGTATGGTTAAGGGTACGGCTGTGCCACCCGCTGCATCAACCCGGTACAAGTCGCCTTTATAACCAAAAGCTATTGTTTTTCCGTCGGGAGAAATGGCCGGGTAACGCATCCACAAAGGGCTTTCCTGGCCTATTGCACAAAGTGCTACCAGGCACGATGCCAATAACATTTTCAATTTCATATAAGCTGCTTTTAATTTTTTTTGAGGCGGCTAAGATAAACAGAGATCAATATTATCAGCAACCGCCTGTATAAAGGTTTGGTGAATGTGTGATAATGATTACCAGAGTGGTAAATTGGTATTTACTTAATAGTTTTTGTAGAACGGGCAGGTACATTTCAATGCTGCATCATTGTGTCATTTCAATTTAAATACTTCGCATAAGCGTCAAGCTAATTTATTTTAAATCCACAAAATCACTTCAACTATAGGGGCCGTGTAAATGTAGAGTTGTAGGCTCAACGAGTTTTGTAACAATGGATTTTAATCCGCTGCAAGAAGTAAACTTACATTACGAGGGTTCATTTCAAATTGTCGCTCTATTTTTTTGGGACGAGCTAAGGTTATTTCGTCAACATCGTTGTGTCACACCCTTGTACTTATATATTTCAAAGCATCTTTTATTATGCAGACTAATTACATGAGTTGAAACTGCTGCTACAATTTTAAATGCACCCTATTGCCAGAGCCGTAGGCTTGTTCCATATCTTTCAAGCAGCATCTTGAATACAACCGTAGGTTCGGTTCATGTTCTGCTTTTGCTTACTGCTACATAACAACGGATTGAAAACCGTGGTTATTATATTTGCCAGGACTACGCCTTTACCAGGGTCAAAACCCAATTAAACTTTACTTCTATGTTATTTTCTTCATTCTTTAGCTTTACGCCTATGCGGTACTTGGGAACTGAATGGTACTGTTAATTCTTTATGCAACATATACATTTTGATTACCCGCATTCAATCAACAATAATTAAGTTTACATAGTCTTGTAATAAGTAGTTATAATTCACTACTAATTACACATAAACGAACGCAGGTATGGAACAGCTTTTCAATAAAAGTTTAGTTTTAAAACGAACGTCACTTTATAATTTGTTACTGAAACACAGTGCCATTTTTGCAAAAGTTGTTCCCTTTAACCAGCTACAGGATCGGTTGCTATTGATGGATTTCACGTCTGCTAATATTACCCTGTCTGATGAGATGGTGAATGATACCCAACAGTTTAGCAAGTATATCAATGCTTCGCTTAAAAACTACACTTATGGTATTGGCGGGTACGACGAGCTGCGAACCCTTTATGCCAGAAGCACTGTATTTGATGATAAGAGTGAACCGCGAAGACTGCACCTGGGCATTGACATTTGGGGGCCAGCAGGTACGCCGGTATATGCACCACTGGGTGGCCTGGTACACAGTTATGCTTTTAACGACAACTATGGTGACTATGGCGCTACCATTATTTTACAACATCAGTTAGATGGAACTTCTTTTAACACCTTATATGGTCACCTTTCTTTAAACGACCTGGCTAACATTACCGAGGGAACCTATATAAGCAGGGGACAGGAGTTTGCACATTTCGGGCCACCTGCCGAAAACGGTCATTGGCCACCACACCTGCACTTTCAGGTGGTTGAAAATATGTTTGAAAAGCGGGGTGACTATCCCGGCGTTTGCAAAGTTTCAGAACGGGATCATTATCTGGCCAACTCGCCGGATGCTGATTTGATTTTGCAGATGATGCACTATGCGAAATGACCGACTCCCGGTGAGATAACTATTTCTTTGAGTGAATTTTAAATGGTCACTTTTTTTGGGGACGAGCCAAAGTTATTTGGTCAACATAGTTGTGTCACTCCCTTGTACTTATATATTTTTATAGCATCATTACCTTGTACTTATATGTTTTAATAGCATCTTTTTTATGTAGATTAATTACATGAGATGTTACCGCTGCTACAATATGGAATACATCCATTTCATTCCCTCACTTTTCATTATTCAAAGTTTTAAAAATGATTTTGAAACCCCGTTTATCATTTTCGTAGCTTAAACGCATGTGTCCATTGGTTTTTGGTGAACCCTAATATGCACCACAACTGGCATAACGGCTCAATTGCTATTGCAGCTTCTACTGCACCCATGTCTTCCGTTTCCCAGCCAAAGGAATCTAAAATGCCGGTTACGGTGTGCTTGGCATCAGTATTATTTTCACAAATAAACATGGTGGGTTTACCGGCGCTAAACGAAGGTTTATACATAACCGGGTTGCCGATGCTATTAAAAGCCTTCGCTACCTGAGCCCCCGGAATAATTGCCTGTATTTCCTCCATCAACGAGCTGTTGGGAGTAGTGAAAAATTGCAGCACTCCATTAACAGGTGGTGCATCTGCAATAGGATTGGTAGTATATCACAACCTTTTCATCAAAATTGTTTCTACCTGCAAGTTCAATACAATGAT
>JANPPB010000399.1:0-3306 GCA_031428295.1 Segetibacter sp.
ATACCGGCGGGCAATCAGCCGCATTTTGTTGCAGATTTTGCTACTACAACTGCTGCTAATGGTAAGCTTGAAATACTGCAACGTAAAAACGCAGATACACCGCATGGGTGGGTGCAGAATGCAGCAGGTAATCCATCAACAAACGCTAATGAATTAAAGCAGGGCGGTGCATTGCTACCATTGGGCGGCGACCGGGAGCATGGCAGTCATAAAGGATATGCATTGGGAAGTATTGTAGATATATTTTCGGCAGTTTTAAGCGGGGCAAGCTATGGCCCATGGGCACCGCCCTTTCCGGCTTATGTGCCTATGCCGGTAAATATGCCTGGTGAGGGATTGGGTCATTTTTTTGGAGCGATGCGGATAGATGCCTTTCGCCCCGCGGAAGAATTTAAAAGCCATATGGATAATTGGATTAGCCGTTTTCATGAGGCAAAGCCTGTAGATGAAAATCAGAAAGTATTAGTACCCGGCGATCCTGAACGGGAGATGGAAGCAGTGAGGATGAAAGAAGGAATACCTGTTGTTGAGTCAGTGTTAGAAGATTTGAAAAAAGTGGGAGAGAGGTTTGGAATTTCTTTGGAAGCTTAATCATGACAGAGTTTCTATTTTGTAACATGTTCAAAATAATGACAATCTGATTGTTATCGGCAACTTTAGTGCGACACTTTGAGCTCACATAATCGAACTTGAAATTTTCAACGACGATCATAATTGAAGACAACACAACTTTCAATTTATTATCTTTAGAACCTACAAAACACGATTGAATACAATGACAAAGCAACCAAAAGCAATAAGTTTATTCGCAGGTGCTGGAGGTTGTTCTTTTGGTTTCAAACAAGTTGGTTACGACATTATTTATGCAACCGACTTTGACAAAGTTGCAATTGAAACGTATAAAAGAAATTTCCCTGAAACAAAAGCAGAATGTAAAGACATCAACGATATTGATTTTTCCAATCTGTTGACCGATTTTAATATTAATCCAGGTGAAATAGATATTTTAATAGGAGGACCGCCATGCCAAGGATTTAGCACGGCTGGACCGAGATTTTGGGATGATCCAAGAAACCACCTGCTTAAACAATATGTGAGAGCATTAGAAGTTATCCAGCCTAAATGGTTTCTAATGGAGAATGTTGAAGGTCTTTTGACCTCAAACAATGGTGAGTTTGTGAGCGAAACTGTGAAAGCTTTTATTAAATTGGGTTACTCAATCCGATTGGAAAAGGTCTATTCTCATGAATATTCCGTACCACAAAGAAGAAAGAGAGTAATAATAATCGGGAACAGATTAGGAATTGATTTTTCATTTCCCGAACCAACGTCTTATTCTTATGGAAGAATTTTTAGAAAATCTGAAGTTACCCTTGAGCATGCTTTATTAGGACTTCCTAGAGCTTCTACAAATAATAAACCTTTAATGTATGAAAGCCTTTTTACAGACGACTGGGCGAACAGTTTGAAAAGCAAGAACAACTTTGTAACCGAACATATTATTCAAAATATCGAAGAAACACAACTTGAAAGAATATCTAAATTAACACAAGGACAAACGATGAAAGATTTGCCTGAACATTTGCAACATCCGTCGTTTAAAAAAAGAGCAGCAAGAAGGGTTATGGATGGAACTCCATCAGAAAAAAGAGGTGGCGCTCCTTCTGGTCTTAAACGATTAAGATTAGATGAACCAAGCTTAACGATTACAGGTGCTGCTGTTAGAGAATTTATTCATCCTTTAGAAAACCGTTGTCTTACTATTAGAGAGTGTGCAAGAATTCAAACATTTCCTGATGATTTTATATTTTGCGGAAGTAGCGGTGATAAAATTCAGCAAATCGCAAATGCTATTCCACCATTATTAGCAAAAGCTTTTGCAACACATATTATGCAACTTGGATTTGAAAGTATTAATATTAAAAGTAATGGTGAATTACTCGGTTTTACTCTATCAAAATCAGAGGGTTTAAGTCCTGCACTTCAAAAAACTAACAATCTTTTGTCCAAACTAAAACATAATAATTTACAACAACTATCAGTATTTCAAGATGCCTATTAATTCAACAGTTAAAAATCTGTTCAGCCGCTCAAGATTATTAGAAACAGGTTATCCAACTGTAACTCTTAATGAAACCGACCTGTATTCTATTTTTTTAATAATCTGCAATGACCTTAATTGGGATGTTTCTAGAGTCGGACTTGAAAAACCATCAACGCCTTTACCTCATACAAACTACTACGAAATTCCGTTGAACTGGTTCTCGTCTCACGAAACAACACCTGCAATTCTAGACTTACAAGAAACCCTTGCAAAAGGAATTGACATTGATAGTGACTTCGGTTTGTATTTTTTGAACTTATGTTCTCTTCATAAGCGCAGATTGAAATTTCAAAAAATTCTTCATCATCAACCTAAGCCCACAATGGACCAAGTAGGTCCAAGAGGACTTTTAGAATTTGGTATCTGCGATAATGATTTGCTTAATAGTTGGCTTATTTGGAGAAAATGGATTTTTGATATAGATAATCGTTCTGGACAAGAAACTGGATATTTATTCGAACCAATTTTAGCAAGTTGTTTGGGTGGCGAGGCTGTAGGCTCCACAAATTCCCCTGTTAAAAGAATTGATGAAAATGGAAAGCCGAAAGCTACGGGAAGACAAATTGATTGTTATATTGGTGCAGAAAACATTGCTTATGAATTTAAAATACGTGTGACAATTGCCGCAAGTGGACAAGGAAGATTTGCAGAAGAACTTTCATTTTCAAAAGAATGTAGAGCAGCTGGTATAACGCCTATTTTAATTGTACTTGACCCGACATCATCTGCTCGTTTAACTGAACTCACAAAGGTTTTCAAATCTTATCAAGGTGAAGTATTCATCGGAGAACAAGCATGGAAACATCTTGAAGAAAAGTCTGGTAAAATAATGTCTCACTTTATTGACAACTATATTAAGCCTCCTTTAAAAACAATCAACGCTTTTGACACATCAAAACTGAGTTCAATAAATTTGACTTGGGAAAATGACAAAATAGTTATTCAAGGGGATACAAAAACTTACAGTATTGAAAGAGGCACAGAACTTCCCGACAATGGCGACCCACTAAAGGTGTAAGCGAAAAGGTAGCCGAAAATAAGAGGTTTGGCAAAATACGGACCTAAGTCCTGCTCATTGCTTTATTTGATAAATAATAAAAAACCATCCCTGAAGCAAGGATGGTTTTTTTGTGTTGTATAAAAATTTGATGTTAATTAAAGCTATATCTCAAACCCAACTGCCCCTGGAACCGTGAACCAAA
>JANPPB010000400.1:0-3653 GCA_031428295.1 Segetibacter sp.
GGCCTAAAACTGATCCATATTGGTAGTCTCCAAACAAGTAACCGGTTTTTACCCCAATCATTTCAACCAGCATTCCTGTTACAAAGCACAGTGCCATAAAGCCAAAAAATGCAGTGTTCTTTACCTGAGTAAGTAAGACCATTACAAAGACGATTAACAGGTTGAGAGGAGTATAAGAAATAAACCAATGTTGATAACTGGTAAACATACCAATACAGCCGGAAATGTGAAACAGCAGGGTTAGGAATGTTGCTAAGTGATATTTATTCAAAGATTTTAAAACCTGAAGTTTGCCTTGCATTATTGGGGCGGGTTTAACTTATCGTCGCTGATAAGTTTACTTACCAGTTTTGCGCCATGCAAACATAAGGGTATACCGCCGCCGGGATGTACGCTGCCGCCTACAAAATACAATCCCTTTATGGAGGAATGAAAATTGGGATGGCGTAAAAAGGCTGCCATTTTACCATTAGAACTTGTACCGTATAAGGAGCCCATATAGGACGATGTCTTTTCCTCGATATTAACCGGGTCCATTACCTGTTCTACTTCAATCAGTGGCTCAATATCTTTTTTTAAAATGCGATTAAGTTTGGCAATGATAGCCCTTTTGCATTGCTCTCTCAACTGCTTCCAGTCCTGGCCGGTATTAGCAGGTGCATTCACCATTACAAACCAGTTTTCCATGCCTTCGGGTGCATGCAATGCTTCCATTTTGCTGGTAATGTTTATGTAGATGGTGGGATCGTGATAGAGCGTTCCGCTTTTAAAAATGTGCTCGAACTCGGCCTGGTAATTTTTACTAAAAAATATATTATGCAGTTGCAGCGATGGAAACTGCTTTTTAATACCCCAGTAAAAAATGATGGCACTGCTGCTACGCTCCTGTTGTAATATCTTTTTTGCCTTGCGTTCGTTACTAAGTAAGTATTTGTAGGTAAAATAAACATCCATATTACTTACCACAACATCAGCCTTTACAAACTGGTTATTTACCATTACCCCACTTACTTTTTTATCCCTGGTTTGTATTTGATCAACAGATTTATTAAAGTGGAAATCAACACCCAGTGTACGAGCAAGTTTATAAAGCGCATTGGCTATGTTAACCATTCCTCCTGTTGGATAATAAGTGCCCAAATTTTGCTCAAGGTGGGGTATTAAACTTAACATGCCCGGTGCCTGGTATGGATTGCTTCCATTATAGGTGGCATAGCGATCAAATATTTGTATGGTTTCGGGTTGAGTAAAATGCTGCGCATTGAACTGATGAAGTGTTTTAAATAAATGCCCGGCCTTTACGGTAGCAAATGCCTTCTTAATGGGAGCGTTTAACACAGATGTTTTGTGCAATGAGTAATTGAGAAAGATGGCACCAATATCGTTGTATGTTTTTTCGGATTGCTTTAGATAGGAAAAAACTTTCTGGCCATCTTCGTGCAGTTTTACTCTTAATTCTTCAGCAAAAGCATCGGTATCTGTAAAGGCATTAACAATGGTACCATTCTCAAAAAAATACCTGCAGGCGATGGGAAGTGATCGATATGTAAAAAAATCCTGAATAGAAACTCCGGCTAAAGTAAAAAGCTCTTCTACGTTTTCTGGTTGGGTAAAAAGGCTGGGGCCTTCATCAAAACTAAAACCCTTTAAACTAAAAGCTGCAATCTTACCTCCGGCATAACTGTTCTTCTCAAACACAGTAACGGCATATCCTTTTACTGCCAGCCTGATAGCCGTTGCTAATCCCCCAACCCCTGCACCTACTATTACTGCTATGGGTTTTTGAGACATAAAATTTGATAACTGATTAGTGGAATGACCGGGAGGAAATTAATTTCTTTGATCGTTCCACCATTCATAAATTTTAGGGAAGGCCAGGTGAAACCACGCTGTGTATTTATTTGGATGAACAGCTAACGATTCAACTATTTCACTCATGGATTTGAAACAGTAATCTTTAACCTCGTGTGGATCGGGACTGATTGAACCGGTAAATGTTCCTACAAATACATGATCAAATTCGTATTCGGTAAGGCCATTATCAAAAGGTGCATTGTAAGTAAAATCGAATACTTTGTCTATCTCTGTTGAAAAGCCAAGTTCTTCAATCAAACGCCTTTTAGCTGCTTTGCGGGTATCTTCACCCGGGCGTGGATGACTGCAGCAGGCATTGGTCCACAAGCCCCCGCTATGATATTTATTAATGGCTCTTTGTTGCAGCAGCATTTCGCCGCGATTGTTGAATATAAACACACTGAAAGCCCTGTGGAGAACAGCTTTTATATGTGCCTCCATCTTTTCCATCGTCCCAACCTGTCCATCATTTTCATCAACTAAAATCACTTCTTCCATCCGGTAAAAATAAGGTTTGATTGCTTACTACAAAAGATTGAACTGGCTGCGTAAGCCTGCTTTGGCCAAAATTACAGCCTTACCATAATTGGGTATTCTTATACGCTCCTCAAGAATATGGGCGGCTTGCAGTCTCCTGATTTTATTAAAAAGTGAGAGGTAATATTTATAAGCCACATAAACACCAAAACGTGCTTTTAATGGCAACAAAACAATTCCTTTAAATGCATGATGAAAATCCTGTTCAATATCGTTTTCTATACCACGTTTATCACTCTCTGAAAAATTACCAAAGTCGCACCCCGGAAAATAAACTCTTTCAAGGCCAATATAATCTGCCTTAATATCTCTTAAAAAATTTACTTTTTGAAAAGCTGCACCCAAGCTTTGCGCATATGGTTTTAGTGTAGCATACATCTCTTTGTTTCCTTCGCAAAAAACATGCAAACACATTAAACCCACCACTTCAGCACTTCCATAAATGTACTCTTCATACCCTGACTTATCGTATTGAGACTTTTGCAAATCAAACTCCATGCTTTTAAAGAATGCTTCTACAAGGTGTAGTTCTATTGCGTATTCCTTAACAGTCCTTTGAAAGCTGTGCAATATTGGATTGAGGCTAATACCATTTTCGATGGCATTAAAAGTTGACGATTTAAACTCCTGTAACAACAGCTCTTTATTATGTTCATGAAAGGTGTCAACAATTTCATCCGCAAAGCGAACAAACCCATAAATATTATAGATGGGGCCCCGCATATCTCTATGAAGCAGCCGTATGGCCGATGCAAAAGATGTACTGTATTTTGTAGTAGTAATCTTGCTGCACTCCTGGCTTACCTCATGAAACTAATACATCATAACAGTTGATAGTTTGGGCTTAATATTATTTTAAACAGGTAACTCTAAGTAAAATAACCTTAATTTCTAGCTTTTGTTTATTACTCAGTAACGATTAGCCAATATTTTAATCTTCTATAACAGTAAGTTTAAAATATTGTTTTAATGATTTGGCTGGCTACTACTTCACCACTGATCAGGCTAGGTGGCACACCGGGACCAGGTACTGTTAGCTGGCCGGTATAAAATAAATTTTTGACCTTTTTGCTCCTGATGGATGGCTTTAAAATAGCTGTCTGTAAAAGCGTGTTAGCCAGGCCATATGCATTTCCTTTAAAGGCATTGTAATCATTTACGAAGTCTTGTTGTGCAAAAGATTTCTTTACTATGATATTATCTTTTATACTTTCCCCCACATGTTTTTCAAAACGATCTACAATCAACTCAAAATACCTGTC
>JANPPB010000401.1:0-5703 GCA_031428295.1 Segetibacter sp.
ACCCTTTGGCTTATTCCGGTTAAAACTTCGTAGGCAATTGTATTGCTCCATTTGGCATGTTCGGTTACCGGTAAATTGGGTCCGAATACTTCTACCGAATCTCCTTCAGCTACCTCGGCAATATCGGTTACATCTGCCATAATCATATCCATACAAACATTGCCCACAACCGGCGCCAACTGGCCTTTAACCCAAACTTTGCCATTGCCATGGCCCAGGTTTCTGCTAAAACCATCAGCGTAACCAATTCTTATTGTGGCAATTAAAGAATCCCTGGTTAAAACACCATCCAGGCTATATCCTACACTATCGCCGGCTTTTACCTTTCGCAATTGTGCAATAGTAGAGCGAAGGTTCAGCACCGTTTGTAATTGAATTTTTGGATTGGAGGTCGTATCAACCCCATACAGGCCAATGCCAAGTCGCACCATATCGTACTCCAAATTAGGGTGCCTGAAGATGGCCGAGGTATTGGATAAATGTCTTATAAACGGATATTGTAAATGAGCTGCAATTACGGTACAGGCTGCATCAAATTCCTGGGCCTGTTGGTTAGTAAACGCATCATGCAACGGGTTTTCACTGGCCGCTAAATGACTGAATACGCTCAGAACTACCAGGGCATTGCTTTGCTTAATAACCTCAATCATTTGCATTAGCTGGCTGCTGTCAAAACCCAAACGATGCATACCCGTATCAATTTTTATATGTACCGGGTATTGCGTTATCGCATTTTTACTTAGGTATGATATGAATGCTTGTAATATGGCAGGGGAGTACAATTCCGGTTCAAGATGATGCTCCACCAATAAATCAAACGTTACCGTTTCGGGGTTCATCACCATAATGGGCATATGAATGCCCGCCTTGCGCAACTCTACTCCTTCATCAACATAAGCAACAGCTAAATAATCAACCTTATAATATTGTAATACATTGGCCACCTCCACGCTGCCACTACCATAACTAAAGGCCTTAACCATGGCCATCAACCGTGTTCCCGGTTGTAAGCTGTGCTGGTATTGCTTCAGGTTATGTACCATAGCAGCCATGTTAACTTCCAATACAGTTTGATGTACTTTTTCTTCGAGCAAATGCACCAACTGTTCAAACTCAAACACTCTTGATCCCTTCAATAAAATAACCTCGTTGGTAAATTGGTGCGTATTAAAATGCTGTATGAATGCTTCTGTTGAATGATAGAATTCGTAAATAACTGTAGATGGTTTGCCGTCCTTTACCGCTTCAAACAACTCCTTTGCAGCAGAAAATACCGGGCCGATTAAAATCAAACGGTTTAGATGCCGGTATCCCACTTTCAATTTTATATTAGCAATAAGTTCTTCGGTGGTTTGCCCCGTCTGGTATAAATCGGATAATATGAGCGTTGTTTTTTTTCCGGACGATTGTTGTGTTAGGTAATCCAGTGCCAGTTCCAGCGACGATAAATCATTATTATAACTGTCGTTAATGATCACGCAATTGTTTACTCCTTTAAGCAACTGCATGCGCATATCCAATGGCTGAAGGTTGCGCATCTTTTGAGCTATATCTGTCATAGTATAATCCAGTAACAGCAGTACACACCAACAGGTAATGGCATTATCTATAGAGGCTTTATCTGTAAAAGGAATGGTTATTTGAACCGGTGTGTTGGTGTCGGCAAGGGTAGCATGTATGGTGGTACAGTCATTGGTTTTAATGGTTTGACCAATGGTAATATCTCCTTTTGCCAGAGTGCCCCATGAAAACACCTTTATGGTTTTATTGGAGAGTTTCTCTACATCAATAACAGTAGCGCCTAATTGCTCGTTACAATCTTTACAATAAATAAATTGTTGAGCGTTTTTAAATAAGCCCATCTTTTCGTTTGCTTTTTCAGCAAGACTGGTAAAGCCCTGGCTATGGGCTTCGCCTATGTTAGTAAGCACACCCAAAGTAGGTTGGATGATTTTCTCCAGGTATTCCATCTCACCCGGCTGCGATATACCCGCTTCAAAAATGGCTAACGTGTTTTTGGCGTTCATTTGCCAAACACTTAAAGGCACACCCACCTGCGAATTATAACTTTTTGGACTTCGAACAATGTTATACTCGCCTTGCAATAATTGGTACAACCACTCCTTTACCATGGTTTTACCATTGCTGCCGGTAATGCCAATAACCGGTATATTAAACTGGCTTCTGTGCCATGCTGCCAGATGTTGCAATGCACGTAGCGGATCGTCGACCATTAAAAAATTTGCATCGGCATATGGAGCTGCATAAGATTTGTTTACTACAAAATTTCTAACACCTCTTACATACAGTTCGTCAATATAAAGTGCCCCATTATTACGTTGGGTTTTTAGTGCAAAAAAAAGTGAGGTGGCAGAAAATACAAGCCTTCTGCTATCAATAAGCAAATGCTCAATGTTAGCCGGCTGTAAAGTAGTTGGCTGGCTTTGTACAACGGAAGCAATTTGTTGTATGGTGTACATAAATATGCAAATGAAATTACTGGTTGTACAATGCTTTACAGCTTGGTATTTTCAGGTGGAGGAACATCATCTATAGTGATTGCTTTGTGTTTTCGGCGGTTAACCAATATTGAAAATATAATAGAACCTGCAAGACAAATAACAATAAAACCCAGCGACACGAAAATGGAAATATGAATATTGAAAAATTCGACTAACATTTTTACACCTATAAACACCAGTACAATGGCAATGCCTTGTTGAAGAAAATTAAACTTGTCAACAGCTCCGCGCAATAAAAAGAACAAACTCCTAAGTCCTAACACAGCAAAAATGTTAGATGAATAAATTACCAGTTTGTCGTCTGCAGTAAATGGTTGGTCAGCTTTTTCTCTAACCAGCGAAACAACAGTGGGTATACTATCCAATGCAAAAACAATATCAGTAACGGCCAGCATAATAACCACCAGGGCAAGCGAAGTAAAAAAATATTGATCAGCAATTTTTATAACAAACCGCCCTTTGGCCTCTACATTGGTAATCCTGAACATTCTCCGGGCGATAATATAAATTTTGCTCTCAGCCGGATTGTACTCATGATCTTCTTTTTTAAAAAATAATGTAATACCTGTGTAAAGCAGGAAAGCTCCAAAAACATACAACAGCCAATGGAAACGGTCTATCAATTCTATACCTATGGCAATAAAAAGTATTCTAAATACGATGGCCAATAAAATACCAATTAATAAGGCCCGGCCGGAATCTCCTTCTTTTACTTTAAAAAATGTAAAAATTAAAATGAAGACAAAAATGTTGTCAATGCTCAGGCTCCACTCCATTAAATAGGCGGTAAAATACTTGGTGGCAACAATGCTATTCTTTTCGAAAAAGAGAAAGATGCAAAAACCTACTGATAGGCCGACCCAAAATAAAGTTTGGTACAATGCCTTTTTTATGGTGATGGCTTCGTTGCGTTTGCTCATAAGACCAAGATCGAACACCAGGGCAAAAAGCATTACCAATCCAAAAACTAAGTAGGTTATCTGGTCAACAGACATAAAAAATAATTTGATCGTAAAAATACAATTTCAGAGATAAGATTAAGGGGCAGCAAAAGTTCTTATGCAAAATCTCGTTTTCTTTTCAACTGGTATAGCCAGCCAAAAAGTAACACCAACAAAATTGGTATACCAATGTTGATGCTTTGCCATATAGTTTTTTGTTCTGTAATTTTTTGCTTATCCAATAAACGAAGGGTAAAGTCTTTGCTCCTTGTTTCGAGTAAACCATTATTATTAACCATGTAATCCAAAGCATTCAACAAAAAATATTTATTGGCAAACTGGTAGTTTTCGTATTGCTGCATGCCCATAGGTAATGGACCCTGGCTTTGGGTTACAACATTAGTAACCACATCAGCATCGCTAACAATAATTTGTTTACCGGGTTTTATACCTGCCGAAGCGAAGGGCCTGGCTGAAAATAATTGTAAACTATCCCTGAGATCATCAGTAAAACGGTTGGCATATAGCGAAGTAAATTTTCCCTCCAGCAGCACTGCAACAGGTACATAACTCCGTGTAAATGTTCTTAGGTCGTCTTCCGTTTTTACACTTTGTAAACTAACCATAGCTGGTGAGCTGATGACCCGGCTATTGGTGTCACTGGCCAATAATACAGTTTTTTGTATTCCGGGAGATTTAACAGTGTCTATCGATGAAGGAAAGATCGTTATTACATCGTCCAGGTTTTTTGCTATGGGGTTTGTTGAAGGAGAGCTCACGAGCGGATAGTAAGGAAAAGGCAATCTTTCAATTTGGGGTTGTCCGCCCAATTGACCAACCACCAATGGTTGTTTGGCACTCTTTAAATCCTGCAGTAAGTCGTTGTTAATGCGAATGCCATATTTAAAAAGTTGATCATCGAGGTTAAGGTTTTTATCGAAAGCTATAAACTCAGTTTGTACCCGAAGCAGGCTATCCATTTCGGCGTACAATTTATCAATAAACCAAATAACATTTCCGCCATGCATAATGTATTGGTCAATTTTCAGTTTTTCTATCTCAGTAAAAGGCTTCGAGGGTTTTACAATCATAAGTGCTGCAATGGTATCAGCATCCAACCGGCCAATGTTCACATCAATTACACCAAATCGGTAGTTGGTTCGCATTGTTTCAAAAAGATCTCTCACGGTAGGGTTAAGCGGCTCGCCATTACCTGCTGCATAAGCCACTACAGGCACTTGTTTTCGGGTGAGTTTATTAATAGCATCAGCAAATTTAAATTCAAGCAAAGCCTCGCTATGGTTTAAGGTAGTTTCTTCGTCAGCCCCACTCTTACCACTCATCAAGTCAATAGGTATTTGCATTGAGTCATTATAACGAACAATGGCCGCAGGAAAGATCCACCGTTCAGTAGTTTCTGCTCCCTGTTTGCTGGTTACCTGGTTATTAAAAGGCTTAACGCCCAACTGCGATAGGCTATCATAAATCTTGTAGCGAAGAGAATCTGCCAGGCCAGCACCCGGCCGGGTAAACCTGTATTGAAAATTGGTGGTTCCATATTCCTTAAACTCGTTTAACAATTCTTCGCTGGCAATGCTTAATTTTTTAAACCCGGCACTCAGGTCACCCGTTAAGAATACCTCTACCTCTACTTTGCCATCAAGATTTTTTAAAAGAGTTTTAGTGGAATTGCTTAATGAATATCTTTTTTCTTTTGTAAGATCGAAGCGGTAATGAGCCAATGAAATAAGGTAGGTGGTAGCAATAAATAAAACCATTAGCCAAAGCCACCAAAATTTCTTTTTAAGAAGCGTATCTACAGCCATTAATATTTTTTTTGTAAACAGACTACTGCTGCCTTATTTAAGTTAACCGTGTGCCTATTAAATAGCACCTAACGGTTTTTTCAAGGTGCCATCCTTATTAAACCAGTGTATTATATTTCATTAAGTTTCGCTGGGTGATTAATAAAAATAACACGATCATCACAGCAAAATAAAGGAGGTCCCTGGTATCTAAAACCCCCCTGCTTATACTACGATAATGAAAATTGATGCCCAGCATTTCTATGTAATAATCACCTCCATTTGCAAAAACAGGCAATTTGCTTAGTGCTTCAAATCCGTTGAATAACAAAAAACAGACAAAGGCTGCAGTTATAAAAGCTACTACAGTGTTATTTGTAAAACTGCAGCCTTTGTCTGTTTTTAGTGCTTCAAATCCGTTGAATAACAAAAAAC
>JANPPB010000402.1:0-3285 GCA_031428295.1 Segetibacter sp.
ATTTTGTTTTGCTTCATCAATTATACCTCCGCTGGAAAAGCAACCATCCAGGTCTGGCACTCTATCCCAAATAGATCCATCATAAGATTTTTCAAATGTCCCCATTCCGGCTATGCTGCCTGGCGCCGGGCTAAATCAAAAATTGCTTTACCAGTTTTTTAAAAAGGAATTTTGGCTACCTTAACCCCGTAATAACTATTGCTACAAACTATATGAAGGCTTCCCATTTCCTTATCATTCCCTTTCTCTGTTTCGTATTGATCCTGCTGACGGGCAGCAAGGTATTTAGTAAACCTCCCCAGGTGCTGGTGTTTTCAAAAACCAGCGGGTTTCGCCATCATTCGGCTATTGCCAGCGGAAAAATAGCCATTCAGCAATTAGGGGTTGCTCATCAGTTTGGCGTAGATACTACCGAAGATGCTGCCTTGTTTACGCCGGCTAACTTAAAAAAGTATGCTGCTGTTGTGTTTCTATGCACCACCGGCGATGTGTTGAATGATATGCAACAAGTGGCTTTTCAGCAATATATTCAAAACGGCGGTGGTTTTGTTGGCGTGCATTCTTCTGCCGATACTGAGTACGATTGGCCCTGGTTTGGAGAATTGAACGGCGCGTATTTTAAAAGCCATCCCAAACAACAGGAAGCTGTATTTCATGTTTTGGACACCACTCATTTGGCTAGTGCCCATCTTCCAAAAATTTGGAAAAGGTTTGATGAACTATACAACTTTAAGTGGATAGGCACCGACCTGAAGTTTTTAATCACCATTGATGAAGACAGCTATACTGGTGGTGAAAACGGTGCTTTTCACCCCATGAGCTGGTACCACGAGTTTGATGGAGGCCGCGGCTTTTACACTGCATTGGGTCACGATCGCTCCTCATACGAGGAACCTTTGTACTTACAGCATTTACTGGGTGGTATTAGGTATGGTATGGGTATTAAATTGAACAAATAATAAATTTCAAAACATTTTAGATTGATATGAAAAGATTGCCTTTTATAGCGGGTATGCTGGCCTTTTGTATGCTTGTGTACACCTGCACCGTTTCAAAGTTCAGCACACCTAACCAGGCCGGTAATCCGTACCCCAGCCGCAATTTTGTTTCAAACCCAAAGTATAATTTTCTTACTCCGGAAGAGAGTCTGCAAACCTTTAACCTGCCAAAAGGTTACAGGCTGGAGATTGTAGCAGCCGAACCCATGATAAAGGAACCGGTAGCCATTGCATGGGATGGTAATGCGCGGATGTATGTGGCTGAAATGCTTACCTATATGCAGGATGCTGATGCAACAGGTGAGCGTAAGAACACCAGCCGCATTATGTTACTGGAGGATACGGACAACGATGGTAAAATGGACAAGAGCAGCGTTTTTATTGATAGCCTGTTATTACCCCGCATGATTGTATGCGTAAACAACGAATTACTGGTAAACGAAACCAACACTATTACCATTAACAGCTACCGCGATACCAATGGCGATGGCAAAGCAGATGTGAAGAGAACAGTGTTTTTGCGTAATAACTATAATGTGAATGATGCCAACATGGAACATCAGCGCAGCGGGTTGGATTGGAACCTCGATAATTACCTGTATCTCACGTACGATCCCGTACGCTTTCGCTACGCTAACGGTGTGCTTGCTGCCGATACCATGCACAGTGGATCAGGAGGGCAGTGGGGGGTGACCCACGATAATTATGGCCGGCTTTTTTATTCAAGTGCCGGCGGCGAAAATCCTTTGGTAAGGGTACAGGTTAATCCGGCTTATGGTGCATTAGACTTGCCCGATCAGGTAAGCAACGAATTTCAGGAAGTGTGGCCCATAACGGCTACGCCTGATGTACAGGGCGGAGCAAAAAGGTTGAGGCCTGATAGCACCCTTAATCATTTTACGGCTTCTTGTGGCCAGTCAATTTACCGTGGCAATACCCTGCCGCCCGATCTGGTGGGGGATTATCTTGTTTGCGAACCAGTGGCCCGGATTATACGCAGGGCTAAAGTGTTGAATGTAAAAGGTAAGATCAGTGTTCAAAATGCTTATTACCGGCAGGAATTTATTGCATCAACCGACATGAACTTCAGACCCGTAAACACCTACACAGGCCCCGATGGCAATCTGTACATTGTTGATATGCACCGCGGTATCATTCAACAGGGAAACTGGACAAAGCCCGGAACTTTTTTAAGAAACGCTATTGATGAAAAAGGACTGGCAAAAAACATAGGCCACGGCCGCATTTACCGCCTGGTGTACGAAGGCAATAAGCAACAAGCCCAGCCACGCTTATTGGATGAGCCAGCCAGTAAACTGGTAACCTACCTTAATCACCCGAACGGCTGGTGGAGAGACAATGCACAAAAGCAATTGGTGATACTCGGCGACAAATCTGTTGTTTCTGCCCTAAAGCAAATAGCCACCGGTACACAGGATAACCTAACTGGCCCTGTAACGCATTTAGCCCGCATTCATGCTCTTTGGACGTTAGACGGCCTGGGAGAAATGGATAAGCCTACGCTTTTTGCTGCCTTTACAGATGAACATGAGCAGGTAAGAAAAACGGCAGTGTGGATTAGTGAGGCGTTGATCAGGAAAAATGATCCGGAAGTTTTTGCGCGGCTTGCACCACTAGCCGAGGATCCGGGACATGATGTACGGCTTCAACTTTTTTTATCGCTGTACAGCAGTAACTCGCCATCAGCAGTAAACTTATTAGCCACTTTACAAAACCGGCAGGCTACCAACGAAATGTTCGTTGCAACAAAAAGGGCAATGGATAAAAATACCGACATAATAACGTATGGCGCACGCCTCGGAAATATGGCGGTAACAGAACGGAACAGTATTTTAAGTGGTTCAGCAACCTTTAATTCTTTGTGTGTTACCTGCCATGGCGCAGGTGGAAAAGGAATGGCTATTGCAGGATCTGCGAGCCTTCCCGCACCTCCGCTCACCGGAGCCGCCAATCGGTTAGGTGGTAGTAAAGAAAACCTTATAAAAATTATTCTTCATGGTTTAACTGGTTCTATTGATGGCAAAACATACCCTTCGGTTATGCCTGCATTGGGGGCTAATTCAGATGAGTGGGTTTCGTCTGTTGTAAACTATGTGCGTTACGAGTTTGGAAATGTAAGCAGCCGTCGGCGTTCCGGCGATACCACTGCCCCCTTTGTTACGCCACTGGATGTGAAAACCATTCGCGAAAAGGCCGGGGTGAGAAACAATCCATGGACATTGGAGGAGCTGGCTAAACAGTAGCAAGTTTTTCCATTCAGGTTACT
>JANPPB010000403.1:0-2802 GCA_031428295.1 Segetibacter sp.
GTCAACTCATCCAACACCACACCAATTTTACTTAGGTGCAAACGGGCAACTTTCTCATCAAGCACCTTTGGTAATACATAAACTTTGTTCTCGTACTGATCGTTGTTTGTCCAAAGTTCTATTTGAGCAAGGGTTTGATTGGTGAATGAATTACTCATCACAAAACTTGGGTGACCTGTAGCACAACCTAAGTTTACCAAACGACCTTCAGCTAATAAAATGATGTCTTTAGCACCTGTCCCGCGATCGGCGGGATCAATGGTGTACATATCAACCTGTGGTTTGATGGTATCTTTTGTAGTACCATAATTATCGTTTAACCAGGCAACATCAATCTCAATATCAAAGTGACCGATGTTACAAACGATGGCTTTATCTTTCATTGATTTGAAATGCTCAGCAGTGATCAGATCGCGGCAACCTGAAGCAGTAACAATGATGTCAGCTTCTTTTACTGCGTCAATCATTTTCTTTACTTCATAACCATCCATAGCAGCTTGCAATGCACAGATAGGATCAATCTCGGTAACGATTACACGGGCACCTGCTCCACGTAACGATGCAGCAGAACCTTTACCTACATCACCATATCCACCAACAACAGCAACTTTACCTGCCATCATAATATCAGTAGCACGACGGATCGCATCTACCAAACTTTCCTGGCAACCATATTTGTTATCGAACTTAGATTTGGTAACGCTATCGTTTACATTGATCGCAGGAATTGGCAATGTGCACGCAGCCATACGCTCATACAAACGGTGAACACCAGTTGTAGTTTCTTCAGAAAGACCTTTAACGTGTTGGATCAACTCAGGATATTTATCAAAAACCATGTTGGTCAAATCACCACCATCGTCAAGAATCATATTCAATGGACGGTCTGCACCACCAAAGAATAATGTTTGTTCAATACACCAATCCGCATCTTCCTGGCTCTGACCTTTCCATGCAAATACACCAATACCTGCGGCAGCAATTGCAGTAGCAGCCTGGTCTTGCGTAGAAAAGATGTTGCAAGAACTCCATTTAACTTCGGCGCCAAGTGCAATCAAAGTTTCAATAAGCACAGCGGTTTGAATCGTCATGTGAAGGCAACCGGCAATGCGTGCATCCTTCAATGGTTGGCTAGCGCCATACTCTTCGCGAAGCGACATAAGACCCGGCATTTCAGCTTCGGCCAAACGGGTTTCTTTACGACCGTTCTCGCAAAGTGTTCCTAAAAAGTTAAGGTAGTTGTTCAAAATTTTAGCGCAGCTATACCTTGAACGCAGGATAAATGTATGTCTCCGACTAAATGCTTTTGCAATATTTGTCCCGTATGCGGGAAGGCATCTTGCGCCGCTGCCTCACACCACAGTACCATAAAAGTTAATTGCAAAGTCCCATCGCTATAAAACTCAAAAGTGTTTACTTTTTGTTATGTCTTTTTTGTAAGGGTAAATGCTCAAGACTACAAAATGGTTT
Source organism: Segetibacter sp. (assembly GCA_031428295.1). Classification (GTDB taxonomy): domain Bacteria; phylum Bacteroidota; class Bacteroidia; order Chitinophagales; family Chitinophagaceae; genus Segetibacter. The sequence goes on from JANPPB010000403.1 coordinate 1,471, forward strand.
TCTTCAATTGAAAAGAACACAACATTTTTTCGGTCGAGCTTGAAGATGTAAACTGATTGTTGAGATGTGGGTCGTCCGACTGAAGGCATTTCGGAAAGCTTTTCCAACTTTCGATAGGTTCGCTCAATAAATTTTTCAGCAGAGTGTATAGACCAGTTTTCTTTGAGATATAAAACAATATTCCTGAAATCGTTTTCTGCTTCGGCAGACCAAACTAATTCGTAAGCCATTGCTCAACCTTTTGTTTCATTTGGGTATGAGTAATATATCTGCCATTTTTGTAATCATCTATTGCTCGCTTAACCTTTGTTTGTAATTCCTGCGGCAGGCTTTCTATCGAAAATTCTTCAATTGCCGCATTCGGATACAACAATTCATAAACTTCCTGAATCAATTCCTCATCATTGGTAGTTTGGAGCGTTTGAATGATATCCTTCTTTTTGTCTTTAGTATCCATTTAAAATTGTTTGAGCCTTAAAATTACTGAACATTTCTAAGACCCCCCCCAAAGGTGTTCCTAAAATCCGGGAGATTCTTTAAGGTTTTAGCACAGGTGATACCTCAAACGCAGAATAAATGTAAGTCTCCGACTTCTGCCTTTGCAAAAGGCAGCTTGCTCCTGTGCCCTTCACCACGGTGCCACCAAAGCTAAATTGAAATACCTCCGTCGATAATAGGCAGTTTTATTGCTAAGATGATGTAGTAATAAGTCGTAATGCTGAATTGAGGCTTCTCAATAAACTTCATTGTGATTACCAATATCAACAAAAACAGCTTTTTGCGGTTTGTCTTTGGTAAAATAAAACACGACCCGCATGTCATAATCAATGGAAAAGCTCCATGATCCTTTAAGCCTGCCAGATAGTTTATGCGTTTTTAATTTTGGATCGAAGGGGTGAGAGATAAATACTTCAAGCTTCTCCCAGAAAATATCTTCAGAGGCTGTGCCTTCAATTCTTTTCTTCAATACTTTTTTAAAACAGTTGCTAAACGAAACTTCCATCACAGCATTTTTTTAAGCCCGCTTATGCTGGAAGCAAATTTTATTTTACCTGCTTTGTGTTCTGCTTTTGCTTTTTTTACGTTAAATGCAATTTCATTTCGACGAGTGTCTGCAATATTATTTTCTAATAAACTTTTTAATTCAACCCTTTCATCCAGAGGTAAATTATATACTGTTTCGACTATCGTACTGAACTCTGAATTGAAATTGTTCATGTCTTAATTCTTGGGTCAAAGATAAACATATAACCTCTCCTAAAGCATTTGTAAAAAGCCGGGGAGATTGTTCAAGGTGTCACATTAGCGAGACCTTGAACGCAGAATAAATGT
>JANPPB010000404.1:0-2965 GCA_031428295.1 Segetibacter sp.
TTGATAGTTTGATTGCGGCTAATGATGCCAGCGCACCCAATTTGTCAGCCGTTGACAAGTACAACATGGATCGCTATTTAATGAACAACAGCGAGTGGGCAGTACCCCGTGAATCGTTTTTAAGCAAGAAACCAATAGGACCGTTTTTTACCAACCCTTCAAACTTTTACGAGCTCAATACTAAAGAATTTTTCCTGGCCGTTAACCCTTTAATACAGTACCAGTACTCTAAAGAGAAAGACAACTCGCAACAGTTATTTTACAATAGCCGCGGGGTAAGTGTAAGAGGTTTGATTGGCAGAAAAGTTGGTTTCGATATTTACATTACTGATAACCAGGAACGCGATCCGTTGTATGTACAACAATTCATCAATATGAAAAAAGCCGTTCCGGGAGCTCGCTTTTATAAAAATTTTAAAGCAGCCGGTGGGGTAGATTATTTTGATAACAGAGCCTCAGTAAGTTTTAATGCTTCTAAGTATATCGATATACAATTTGGTTACGATAAAAACTTTATTGGTAATGGTGCCCGAAGTTTGTTCCTAAGCGATTTTTCGGGTAGTGCCACCTTTTTAAAAATCAATACCCGCATTTGGAAGTTGAATTATGAGAACCTTTATATGGAACTGATACCTACAGGCCAAAGGGCAAGTGATAATCTTTTACCACGTAAGTATTTCCGTATGAATTACCTGACTATGAACGCCACCAAGTGGTTGAACGTGGGTGTGTTTGATGCGGTAATGTTTGGTAGAAAAGATCATTTTGATTTTCAATACCTGAACCCTGTATTGTTTCTACGTCCGGCCGAAAGCGATATTGGCAGCTCTGATAATGCCATGTTAGGTTTAACAGTAAAAGCCAATGTAAAAAAGCAGGTACAAGTGTATGGCCAATTATTGTTAGATGAGTTTAAACTGAAAGAGTTGAAAGACAACCGCGGTTGGTGGGCCAATAAATATGGCTACCAGATAGGTGCTAAATACGTGGATGCCTTTGGAATTAAAAACCTTGATTTGCAGTTGGAGAATAACAGGATTCGTCCGTTTACCTATTCTCATAACGACAGTGTTGCAAACTTTACACATTTTAACCAACCTCTGGCTCACCCTGTTGGTGCAGGTCTGCAGGAAACAATAGGCATCATCAGGTATCAGCCAACTAACAAGTTATATCTCGAAGCAAAGCTGATTCATTTTTACCAGGGATTAGATACGGCAGCCACAAGCCTTGGTAGCAATCCATCGCAATTGTATACCAACCGTACCATCGATCGGTCAACCGGACAACTTAACCAGTATGGCTATTTTATTGGCAATGGCAATAAGGTAACGGTAAACAACCTAAACTTGCTGGCATCGTACGAGGTAAAGGAAAATATGTTTGTGGATGTAAACCTGCAAAACCGCACATACACACCCACCAAAGGGTCTAAACAAAACACCACCATCATGTCACTGGGTTTTAGATGGAATATGGCCCGGAGAAACTTTGATTTTTAAACAATACCTCATTTCTATTTAGAGCCGCATAAAATTTATGTGGCTTTTTTTATTGCTAAAAATTTAGTTCTATAACTAAAAATTTAGTTGTTCATAACTAAAAACATAGTTACATTTGTTTTCAGTATTGAAAAGAAGTTTTTAAAATTTATGTCCCGAATAATAAAGTCATCACCTAAACCAGAACGTAGTTTAACCAAAGCCGAAGAGCAGGTAATGCAAGCACTTTGGCAATGCGAAACTGCCTTTTTAAAAGATGTTATTGAAGCCATGCCTACACCAAAGCCACATAGTAATACAGTGGCTACCCTTCTTAAAATTTTAATTGATAAAGGCTATGTACAGGCGCAAACTTTTGGGCGGAACAATGTTTACAAACCGACCCTTAGTAAAGAGGCATACAGCAAAAACACTATGGGTAATTTGGTTGCCAATTATTTTAACGGCTCGTATACCAGTGCAGTTTCTTTTTTAGTTGACCAGCAACAAATAAGTGTAGGTGATCTTGAACTACTTCTTAAAGAACTTAAAAATAAATAAGCCATGGATGCTTTTGTGATCTACCTGCTTAAAATGCTAACCTGCTCAGCCATCCTGTACGGCTATTACAGGGTTGCGCTTTATAACGAACGCTTTCATCAATGGAACCGCTTTTATATTCTCGCTGCTTTCATTTTGTCAATCGTGGTTCCTTTTATTTCACTGCCTGTTGTAGCTTATAGTGATCATGATACTGTAACAAGAATTATAGGCGTTTTACCCTGGAATGCAATTCGGTCAGCAGATAATATTCATGTAACCTGGCAACAAGTGGCCCTGGTTTTATTTGCGCTAACCTCAATTTTGTTAGTCTTAAAATTGATATCGGGCATCATACGCATTATACGCTTGTACAAAACCGGCACTACCCATTTTCAGCAAAACATACAATTGATTATTACAGCAGTAAAGGATGCTCCTTTTTCGTTTTTTAACTGGTTATTTTGGAGAGAAGATATTGACCCCGCTACCGAAAATGGCAAACGAATATTGCAACATGAACTGGCCCACATACAACAACACCATAGTATCGACAAAGTATTTTCCTCTCTGGTGCTATGCATATTTTGGATAAATCCCTTCTTTTGGTTGTTAAGGAAAGAGCTCTACATGATCCACGAATTTTTGGCAGATAAAAAAGCTATCAATAACCAGGATGGTGCTGCGTTTGCTTATATGATATTACAAGCCATCCCCTTAAATCAACCCCAATCAAACTCACTAATCAATCCCTTTTTTTCATCAAAAATTAAACGTCGCTTATTTATGATCACTACATCAAACCTGGCAACATTCAGTTATGTCCGCCGCATTAGTGGCCTTGCTATCATGGTCATGTCTATGTTATTTATCGCCGTGTCTGTACACAATGCAGAGGCCCAGACAGTAACTAAAAAAACGATCACCAGGCAAACGGAGGATAC
>JANPPB010000405.1:0-22742 GCA_031428295.1 Segetibacter sp.
CTGGATGCATTCCTTACCACTTCAGTTAACGATAGACCTTTGAATGAGCAGGTACAAAGTATGTATCGTTTAAGTGGCTTGCAACAGGGCATGCTCTTTCACAGCTTGTACAATGGCGGCACAGGAGCTTATATTGAGCAATTGAGTTGCCAGCTTCAGCATACCGACCTGGATGCTTTTCAAAAGAGCTGGCAATCCGTTTTAAAAAATCATAGCATTTTACGGAGCGCATTTTTTGCACATGCACTTAACGTTCCCGTCCAATGTGTGTTTCGTCTCGTAGAGGTTCCGCTGGAGATTATTGACTTGTCAGTTAAGGAGGAGAATGAACAGGACAAGTCAATTTTAGCCTTTGAAAAAGCTGATCGCGAAAAGGGTTTTGACCTTGCTCAGCCCCCTTTAATGCGACTGACACTTTTAAAGTTGACCAATGGCTTAAGAATGGTTTGGACATACCATCACCTGTTGAGTGACGGATGGTCGTTACCAATTTTAATGCATGAATTTTTGCAAGCCTACGATGATCTTGTTGCGGGCCATCGGCCTTCCCTTCAAACTACTGATAACTACGAAGATTACATTCGTTACATTGAAAGTATTGACAAGGAAGTTGAAGAGAAATACTGGCGAAATCACTTACAAAATCTTGAAGAGCCCACCCTATTGCCATTCATTAGTTCAAAGGATGAACGCAATAAAAGTGGTGGCATTCCTCAAAAAAAAATACTTGAATTAAACGCTGGGCAAACAGAGGCCCTGCACAATTTTGCTCATCAAAACCGGCTGACGGTTAATACTGTTATGCAAGGTATTTGGGCATATATGCTTGCGCAATACACTGGTAACAACCAGGTTGTTTTTGGCATTATAGCTTCCGGAAGACCAGATACATTATCTGATGTGGAGCAGCGGGTCGGCCTTTACATTAATACACTTCCTTTTTATGCGCAAATTAAAGAGGAAGCAACCATTGTAAGCTGGCTAAACAACCTGCAAAAATCGCAGGTTAACAGCCTGGAGTTTCAGCAGACACCACTAACCAATATCCAGTCGTGGACGGGCATACCAGGCGACCTCTTTGATACTTTACTCATATTTGAAAATTACCCGGTTAGCCAAATATTAACCACCAAAAAATGGTGCTTGCAGGCAAGCGATATCCGGATTAATGAAGAAACCAATTACCCGCTCAATATAGTAATTCAGGACAGTGCCCATGTTCACCTAACATTTCATTACAACAGCAACCTGTTATCCGAATTTTTTGTACAAAGTATTAGAGATCAATTCTTACATGTATTAGAGTCTATTTTAAACGGGGCTGTAAACATGAAACAGCTCAGTTTATTGAATGTAGTTGAACGGGAAAGACTGATATACGGAGTTAATCAAACCAACCGCAGTTATTCTCAAACTCAAACAATGGCGCAGGTGTTTGAAGAAACGGCACAAAAGTTTCCGCGTAATGTTGCGGTTATTTTTCAGGATGAAAAAAGCACCTATCAGCAAATAAATGAAAGGTCTAACCAACTGGCACGGATGCTTCGTAAAAAAGGAGTGACGGCGGAGCAAATGGTTCCCATCTGCTTGCAGAGAAGTACCGAAATGATGATAGCAATATTAGGCATACTGAAAGCCGGGGGTGCGTATGTACCTATTGATCCTCAATATCCGCTGGAACGCATTCGGTTCATTTTAGAAGATACCTGTGCAACAATTATGATTGGGGATGCTGAGATAAAAAGTCGCCTCTCAGAAAAAATTGATCCAAAAATTTCTCTTAGCGATCACATCCATCCTAAAAATTTCGAAATAATAAGTATAGATGAAGAGCAGGCTCAATTACAATATGAAGCAACGAAAAATCCTGAGCCGTTAATTACTTCCCGCAACCTTGCTTATGTAATTTATACTTCTGGTTCAACAGGATTACCCAAGGGTGTTTTAATTGAACACAAAACTGTAATTAATTTAATTACCCACCAGGTAAGGGAGTATGGTATTACAGCGGAGGATAAGATTTTACAGTTTTCTAATTATGCGTTTGATGCCTCGGTAGAGCAAATAATGCTTGCTTTTGCTACCGGCGCTACGCTGGTTATACCCGATAAGGATACCCTAATTAACCAGGAGGCAATGGAACGATTGATGGAGCAGGAAAAAATCACCCATTTGGATGCTACACCCAGTTATCTTGAGACTTTAACACCAGGTAATTTCCCTTATTTAAAAAGAGTCATATCCGGAGGCGAAGAATGCCCCGCCTCATTGGCACAAAAATGGTCTGAACATGTTGAGTTTTACAACGCCTATGGTCCCACAGAAACTACGGTTACCGCCATGGAGTTTAAATATTCAAAAACCGGCAATTCCAATAAAAAATTACCTATTGGCAAACCACTCAGCAATATTTGGGTGTATTTGGTCAATAAAAACGGCGGGTTAGTTCCAGATGGGGTTACAGGGGAGATTTGGATAGGTGGAGAAAGCGTAGCCCGTGGATATTTAAATCAGCCGGCGCTCAACCTTGCAAAATTTATTGTTAATCCTTTCGTTACTGAAACGAATAGCAGCGTTTACAAAACCGGGGATTTGGGGCGAAGGTTGCCTAACGGTGATATTGAATATTACGGAAGAATAGATGACCAGGTAAAAATCAGGGGTTACAGGATTGAGTTGGGAGAAATTGAGCATGTGTTGATGAAAAGTGGGTTGGTTAAGCAATCTGTGGTACTGGTAAAAACAGAAGCAGACGGTAACAAAATGCTGGTAGCATATGTGGTTGCAGACAACAATTTTGAAAAGGAAAGCGTCTTACTATATTTATATAACTGTTTACCAGAATATATGGTTCCGGCTGCGTGGGTAAAATTGGATAAATTACCTTTAACATATAATGGGAAAATAGATGTTAAGCTGCTAAAGACCTTACGGACTTTAGACACAGGAAACGAATATGTTGCACCAGAGACTGACATTGAAAAAAAGCTAACCGATATTTGGCAAAAGTTGTTAGGCATTGATAAAATAGGTGTTTATGATAATTTTTTTGAACTAGGTGGTAATTCCCTTCTAGTAATGAGATTGGTATCTTACATTGAAAATGAACTGAAGTTGACTATACCCATGAATGTTATTTTTCAGTCAGGATCGATTAGGGATTTAAGCAAATACTTTGAAATTCAATCGGATCAAAATGCTATCGCGAGTTCAGAAAAGTTTGAAGTGATAGATATATAAATACTGTGAGAGCAGGTTGTAATAATTATGGAACAGACGTTTAACAAAACTATTGATCTAATATATACTGCTAAGCAAGCCGGGGTGGAGCTTTTTCTAAATGGAGAAAAACTTCAACTTAAGCATGCTGAAAATAAAACGATTGCAAAAGATTTACTCGAAGAGATCAGAAAAAATAAGAGTGTCATCATCGATTTTCTTAAAAATGACAGTTTTAAATCCAAATCTGCTAATCAAATAAAATCACTAATTACACCATTTAACAGGGATGTTATCACAAATGTTCCGCTTTCGTTTGCGCAGGAAAGATTATGGTTTATTGACAAGTTAGAAGGAAGTCTTCAATATCATACGCTAGTGGCGCTTCGCCTGAAAGGCAAATTGAGTAAAGGGGCTTTGGAAGCTGCAGTTAAAAGTGTAATCAAAAGGCACGAAATATTAAGAACCGTTTATATTGAATTTGATGGAATTGGTTACCAGAAAGTAAAAGATCCTTTCTCCTGGAGCATGTCTTATCTGGACGGATCAGCCTTACGAGACAACAAAACTCTGCTGGATGAAACCATTCATAACATTAATAAGCAACCCTTTGACTTGTCAAAGGATTTTATGCTTAGGGGCACTGTTGTAAATATTGCTGATGAGGATCACTTGTTGGTCGTTTCAATTCATCACATTGCCTGCGATGCCTGGTCCACTCCAATAATTATAAAAGAAGTTACCCAACATTATGCAGCCACTTTACAGGGCGTGCCATACCAATTACCACCTCTTCAATTACAATTTGCTGATTATGCGGTTTGGGAAAGAAATCATTTGAGAGAAGATTTACTTCAAACTAAACTTTCTTACTGGAAAACAAAACTTGAAGGTTTTACCACTTTGCAGTTACCCTACGATTTTGAACGTCCGTTAAACCGGACCAGTAAGGGTAGCAGCATCTTTAAATTTATAGATCAATCGGTACTGAAGCCATTGGTTGAAATAAGCCGGCAAAACGATTGCAGCCTTTATATGACATTATTGGCGGCGTTCGATATTCTTTTGTACCGATATACCAACCAGGGAGATATTTCGGTTGGCGCATCTATTGCTAACCGAAACCAGCAGGAAGTTGAAGAGTTGGTTGGTTTTTTTGTAAATACCATCACCCTTCGTAACCAGGTTAACGGTGATCAAACATTTATCGAGCTCTTAAAGCAGGTGCAAACCACCACTCTGGGTGCTTATCAGCACCAGGATGTTCCTTTTGAAAAAGTACTTGATGCAGTTTTAAAAGACCGCGAAAAAGGACGAGCTTCCTTGTTCCAGGTAATGCTTGTATTATTAAATACCCCCGAGGTTCAAAATGTTTCTCTGGGTAAAGTGCAAGCGTCGTATGAGCCCACCAAATCTGAAGTTTCTAAATTTGATTTTACCTTTTTTGTAAATGAGACAGCCAATGGGTTAGGCCTTACTGTTGAATACAGCACAGAATTATTTAAAGAAGAAACCATTACCAGGTTGGTTACTCATTTTGAAAATTTACTGAAACAGGTTGCTAAAAATCCGAAAGCAAAAATTGCTGGTATCAGCCTGCTCTCAAACGATGAGCAGCTTTTGCTTACGAAAACCTTTGGCATATCAACAGTTGACTATCCTCAGGATCAAAATATCATTTCTTTATTTGAACAGAAGGTTGCCAACCACCCCAATGCACCAGCACTTGAGTGTGAAGGAATTGCTTTGAGTTACAACGTGGTTAATGAGCAGGCAAACCAGATTGCTCATTATTTGCGCTCCAAAGGCGTTACCCGAAATAGCCTGGTTCCATTATTAGTTGAGCCGGGGTTACAAATGGTGGTTTCAATACTGGGCATACTAAAAGCAGGAGGTGGTTATGTACCTATCGATACAAATCTGCCTGCAGAAAGAATTCAATTTATCATTACAGATGTGAATGCTACGGTTGCAATTGTAAGCAGTCAGTACAGCAATTTGTTGCATGACCATGTAGGGGAACAGTTACATTTATTGGACCCTGAGGATGATATTCTCTCTTTACAACCAAAGCATAATCCTCAGGCAGTTGTCGGCTCAGATCATCTTGCCTACATTATATATACATCCGGTTCAACTGGTACGCCCAAAGGCGTAACGATAACGCATGGCAACATCGTTGATTACTATTATGGATTGGCCGATAAATTGCCAGTTGCCGAATGCAAAAGCTTTGCGTTATTATCATCTACAGCAACCGACCTTGGAAATACCGTATTATTTGGCTCGCTGTTATCAGGCGGGGTATTGCATGTATTTAAGAAAGACATGCTCAGCAATGCCCATGGGCTACACACCTATTTTCAGGAGCTTTCAATTGATTGTATCAAGATCGTTCCTTCGCATTGGAAGGCATTGCAGGTAGATGATCAATTACTGTTACCCAATAAGCTGCTCATTTTTGGAGGAGAAGTTTTATACACTGAGATGGCCGAAGCTATTTTAGTTGCAAATAGTTCTTGTACCGTAGTCAATCACTATGGACCCACAGAAACCACTATTGGTAAATTGTTACACGTTGTTGGCAGTTCTTCTGCCTATCAAAAAACAATACCTATTGGAAAGCCCTTTGGCACCACAGTGGTGTATGTTTTAGATGGAGACTTGCAACCCGCGCCACTTGGTGTACCGGCACGGCTATATATTGGAGGTAAAGGCCTTTCAAAAGGGTATCTAAATAACGAGGACCTCACCAGGGTAAAATTCATTAGCAATCCTTTTAATAACCCTGATGCGCCTGTATTATACGATACCGGCGATTTGGTAAAGTATGGTTCTGATGGAAACATCACTTTTATAAACAGGGCTGATGACCAGGTAAAAATTAGGGGTTACAGGGTTGAATTAGGTGAAATTGAAACAGCCCTTCAAAGCATTGAAGAAGTTGAACAGGCAGTTGTTTTATACAACCAGGATAAAAGTAACAATGGAAAATTGGTAGCCTACATTGTTTCTAATAATACGTTTGATAAGGAAAGCATTATAGATCAACTACGCAGCAAGTTGCCAGACTATATGGTTCCTTCTCAAATTATTTCGCTGGAAGCACTTCCATTAATGGTTAACGGTAAAGTGGACCGGCGTCAGTTAAAAGAATTAGCTATTGCGGGTTCTTCAAAAAGCAGGCATATCAACCCAAAAAACGATGTAGAAGAACGTTTAGCCAAAATATGGATGAATGTGCTGGAACTGGAAAGCATCAGTATGCAGGATGACTTTTTTGAACAGGGAGGTCATTCGTTACTTGCCATTCGTTTGGTTTCTGCTATTAGAAAAGAGTTTAATGTTGAAGTTCCCATCGGGCATATATTCGACTATCCAACAATTGCTTTACTTGCTGAGCAAATAAACGATACCGGCGATTCCAAACCAGCTATTGTAATCAGTCCTGCTATTCCAAGGCCTTCTGCCATTCCAATGTCGTATAGCCAGGAACGTCTTTGGTTGATCGATCAACTAAGTGGTAGCCGGCACTATCACATTCCTGCTATTTTAAACTTGAAGGGTGATCTTAATATTTTTGCGCTCAAGTATGCTTTTAAAGAACTGATCAATCGCCACGAGGCGTTGCGTACCGTTTTTCGCGAAATCAATGGAACTACCTGCCAGGTTATTCAGCCTAATAATAACTGGGATATTGAAATTGTTACTACTGAATTAGTTGAGGGTCAAACAGGAGGATTAATACAGTCTCTGATTGACAAACCATTTGATCTGCGCAAGGATTATATGATCAGGGCAAGCTTGATTAATCCGGTAGATGATACATACCTGCTGATTATAACCCTTCATCATATTGCTTCTGATGCGTGGTCAACACCAATTATGGTGCGTGAACTGGAGGAGTTGTATAATTCAAAAGTTGAAAACAGGAAAGCTGCTCTTAAACCGTTACCCATTCAATATGCGGACTATGCAATTTGGCAAAGAACGTTGGCTGCTACAGAGGCATGGAACAACAAAGTGGATTATTGGAAGCAAAAATTAACCGGCGTTACCAAACTTAATTTACCTGTTGATTTTGTACGGCCTGTTGTTCAAAGTACAAAGGGTGCAATGGTTTCCCTTAAATTAAACAACCAGTATAATAAGAGTTTACAACAGCTAAGCAAAGAACATGGAGCCACCATGTATATGACATTGCTTGCAGCTTTTAAAGTGCTTTTGCACAAGTATACCGGTCAAAACGATATTTGTGTAGGCACACCTGTAGCCGAAAGACAATATGAAGAGATTCAAAACCTGATAGGTTTTTTTGTAAATACCCTTGCTATCCGCTCTGGGGTAGATCCTCAAAAGTCGTTTACCAGTTTGCTTTCGCAGGTAAAGACTAATATGTATGAGGCCAACCAAAACCAGGACATTCCTTTTGAAAAGGTGGTAGAATCATTGGTTCAGGACAGGGATATTAGCAGAAACCCACTAATACAGGTAGTATTCTCCTACCAAAATGTAAGCAACACAAAACCAGTATCCTTAAAAAATATCACCGTTGAGCAAAACGGCAAGGGATACAACAGCCATCATACCAGCAAATTTGATATTACTTTCAATATTACAGAAACGACCGAAGCAGTATACCTGGGTGTTGAGTATTGCACTGATCTGTTTAAAGAGCATTCCGTAAAAAGGATGATGATTCATTTTGATGAATTGCTTGCATCCATCAGTGTAAATCCGGATCGACCTATAGCTGAGTTGAGTATGATTTCGGATGAAGAAAAAGCAGCTTTAATTGCTTTAAACAACCAGCAGGCTTCTGTTCCGGATAAGAAAAGTATTATTGGAATTTTTGAAGATCAGGTAAAACTGTCCCCATCTCAAACGGCTTTAACTTTCGAAGAACAAACGATTACCTATCGTCAATTAAATGAGCTCTCTAACAAACTGGCCAATCAATTAAATAAATTGGGCTTGTTGCACGGAGATGCAATAGCCTTACTTGCCCCCCGGGGAATGGAAATGATTGTTAGCATATTGGGCATTCTTAAATTGGGCTGCACGTATGTGCCTTTGAATGTTGAATTTCCGGATGAAAGATTAGAATATATTATTAGGGATGCCCAGGTGAAAGCTGTCGTGCATACGTCCTTTAAAACTGATATTCTCCAGTATTTAAAAGACATTCCGCTTATAAGTATTAAGGAATCAAAAGAATGTTCTGCTGATTTTAAGAGCTCGCAAGAGGTTGGTATTGCACCCACATACATTATGTATACCAGTGGTACAACAGGTAAGCCAAAAGGAATTGCTGTAAGCAATCAAAGTGTTTTAAATATTGCATTCCAGGCAAATGACCTTAAAGTACTGCCTTCCGATAAAATGCTGCAATGGTCTAATTACGCTTTTGATGGCAGTGTTTTTGAAATTTTCGGCTCTTTACTAAATGGGGCTACATTATGTTTATTAAAAGAGGGTTGGTCTGCTGATACAGATGCAATTGCAAAAGTGATTGTTGAGCAAAAAATTTCCATCTGCTTTGTAACAACTGCAATATTTAATGCGCTGATTGATGCAGATCCTTTGGTGTTGAAAGCGGTACGCAAGATATTTTTTGGCGGGGAAGCGGCTTCCTCTGTTCATGTAAGAAAAGCTATTGGGGCATTGGGAACTGATAAAATCTTTAATATTTATGGCCCAACCGAAACAACGGTTTTTGCCACATATTGCCCGCTAAACTCGCTTTCAGAAAATGAAATGATCCCTATCGGCAAACCTTTAGACAATACAAAATCGTTTGTTTTAGATGGTAACAGAAATTTTGTTCCGGTTGGGGTGGCCGGCGAATTATACATTGGCGGTATGGGGCTTTCGTTGGGTTATGTAAACAACCAATCTTTAACAAAAGAAAAATTTGTTGAGGTTGTAATTGGCAATAGAGTTGAGCGCCTGTACAAAACAGGTGATGTAGTTAAGTGGAATGAGAAAGGGATGCTGGAATTTTTTGGCAGGATTGATGACCAGGTTAAAATTCGTGGTTACCGCATTGAACCATCAGAAATAGAAAACATTTTGCAGGAAAACAGTATGGTAAAAAATGCTGTTATAATAGTACGCGATCAGGGCAATTTTAAAGCTATGATTGCTTACCTCGTTCCTGGTGAAAATTTCAACAAGCAAAATTTAATTAACTGGCTACAGGCTAAAGTGCCTGATTATATGGTGCCTGCTTATTGGATGATAACTGATAAGTTGCCACTGAACACCAATGGAAAAGTTGATAAAAATGCGCTGCCACCATTCGATATTAATAATGAGTTGTTAGATAAATATGTTGCTCCCCGTTCTGAGTTGGAAATACAGTTGGTGCATATTTGGCAAACCTTGTTGGGTATTAAAAAAATTGGTGTGTACGATAACTTTTTTGAAATAGGTGGTGACTCCATTTTAACGCTTCAGTTTGTAAATGCAGCCCGCAGATTAAGTATCGAAATTCATCCACGAGATGTCTTCATTCATCAAAATATTGATTCACTTACTAAGTTTGTAAACCAGCGTGCAGAAGAAATTATAGATGCAGAACAGGGAATATTATCAGGAAGTTGTGGGTTGTTGCCCATTCAGCAATGGTACCTTAACTCAGTTAAGATGGTTAATGTCTCTCATTTCAACCAGGCTGTATTACTGTGCGTTAATAAAATCATCAGTGTTGATCACCTCAATAGGGTATGGCAAGTAATTTTTTCGCATCACGATGCATTGCGGTTTAAAATTCGACAGCACCCTGGCAGCAATTGGGAGCAGACCTACAATTCGGATGTATCTTTTGCTGTTATAGAAGAAACAGTTGATAAAGACGTTAGTGATTTTAACCAATACATATCGGATAAAGCCAACTACTATCAGCGAAGCCTGGACATTTTTAAAGGTGATATTATAAGAGTGATTCTTTTTAAAACTCCTGACTTTGAAAGCGAAAACCGTTTACTGGTAATCGTGCATCACCTGGCTGTTGATGGAGTATCGTGGCGTGTAATTGCAGAAAACCTTGATTACCTATTAAGCTGTATTCAGAAAAATGAAAATGTTTCTTTGGGTAAAAAAGGTAGTTCGTACAGGCAATGGCATCTATCGTTAAGCAATTATGGTCGCCAGCCTGCTTTACTTGCACAGGGCGACTACTGGAAAAATGTTATTGAAAGTTACTCGCCTTTAAACATTGGAAACAATAATAAAAGTGATGTAAGGCTGAAGGATATGCATACCACTGCAATGCTGCTTAGTCCGGAGCTTACCAATCTGTTGCTTCATGAAGTATCAAAAAAATATCAAACCGAAATAAATGATGTTTTGCTTAGTGCCCTTGCTAATGCAGTAAGTGAGTGGGGTAAAATTGATCATGTAACAGTTGGTCTTGAGGGTCATGGAAGGGTTGAAATAGATGAAAAAATTAACCTGAGCAATACGGTTGGTTGGTTTACTACCATTTATCCCCTTGTATTAACGACCAATAAAACTTCAGACTGGGGTAATATGCTTGTGTCTGTAAAAAATCAATTGCGACAAATACCGGACAAAGGCATTGGGTATGGCGTTTTGAAGTATATGAATAAGGATGCCCGTTTCACTACTCCTGAAAAATGGAATGTCATTTTCAATTATCTGGGCCAGCTTGACAATGTAGTTAAGGGTGGAAGCTGGATATCCCCTGCAAAAGAATCTACCGGAGTTACTGTTAATGAAGATCATATCATTAATGAAGAATTGTCGGTCAATTGCTTTATTAAAAACGGGCAGTTAATTACCAATCTGAGCTTTAATAGCAATAACTTTTCTTTAGAGCAGGTTAAAGAACTGCTTAACATTTACAACATCCGTTTGCAGGCATTGATTGAGCATTGTACAAAACTCGCCGTTAATGCAGATGCTTTCAAGCATATTCATAACACCGCTTTACAAAATGGCAGGCAGTCTGTAAGTGGCAACAAATACCTGGTTCCAATAAAATCTACAGGTACTAAAATTCCATTGTACATAGTAGCCGGTGGAGGTGGTACAGCAAATAAGTTTATGCGTTTTGCCAGGATGATGGACAAAGATCAACCGGTATACGCCATCCAGCCCCCTATCGATGTCAATGATTTAAAAACTTTTCCTGATACTATTGAAGGCATAGCCAGCAAGTTTATTAGCGAAATATTTGCCTTAAACCCCGATGGTCCGTATGCACTTGCAGGCCATTGCACAGGTGGAAAAATTGCTTTGGAAATGGCCAAACAGTTACAGCAAAGTGGTAAGAAAGTACACCTGCTGGCCATGTTCGACACATTAATTGGCCGAAATGTGTCACCGGAATCGCCATCTTTTAAAAATTTGTATCACTTCCCTGAAAAAATTCATACCGCTTTGGCCAGGCTAACTTTAAAATTCGATTTTGAATTTTACCTCTTGAGAAACCATCCAAAGAAAGCTGTGATGTATAAGTTACAGTCTTTAAAAAATCTTTTGAATAAGTTTTCTACAAAATCAAAAAATGATACCGCGCCGGTTTATGATGAGTTTGAGATTTTTGATAAAACATCTGAACTCTATACTCGTGCTAGCCGAAAGTATACATTGGAACAGTATGATGGAGAAATCTTATTGTTTTATGCTAAAGAGCGTTACTACTTTACCGATGCTCAAAACAAGATCAATTTTAAAAAGATAGAACTTGATTATGATTCTAAATATTTGTGGAAAGAATATGCATCATCGGTAATTCTATATGAAGTGAAAGGTGACCATTCTGACATTTTTG
Organism: Segetibacter sp.; assembly: GCA_031428295.1. Lineage (GTDB taxonomy): Bacteria > Bacteroidota > Bacteroidia > Chitinophagales > Chitinophagaceae > Segetibacter. Next base: position 12,020 of record JANPPB010000405.1, read on the forward strand.
AAATGGTCCATGGCGATGAGTTTGCAATGTTGGTTCAAAAACATCTTGATAAAACTGACCCATAGATTTTTAGGCTGGACTGTAATCATTGCTTTAATTAATATTTGCTTATCTAAATTTTAAATAACGATTAAAGGCGTAGCCGATAAATATGGTTTGGGTATGAAAATGCAACTTTAGATATTAAAAGATACTCTTTGATGAAGATTTGAATTTTTGGCTGGAATCAATTGGGGTTTGACCCCACAATTATTTATGAAAAATTATATAACCTTGAAATTTAATTTCTTCCTTGTTTTGTCGGCATTTCTTGTTACTCAAATCACTTCTTGTTCGCCCGCAAAAGACCTGGATTTTTTCTCATATCCTGCCTATGATAGCAGCCATATGTTTGTTCAGGAAAGTTACGAAGTGCCCATTAAAGTAGGCGACCAATTAAGTATCACGCTCTCTGCTTTAAAACCTGAATATGCTGTTCCTTATTCTGTTCCCTTCAGTAGAAACCTTTCGGTAGATGATGATGGATATATTTTATACCCCCAATTAGGTCCTATAAAGGCAGTGAATTTAACAAGAAATCAGCTTCGCGACCTTTTGATCAACAAACTTAAAGTGTATTTGGTTGACCCCGTTGTTTTAGTTGAATTCGTCAATTTTAAAGTAACTGTTATGGGGGAGGTTGGCAGAGAAGGCACTATCCAGGTTCCTACAGCTAAAATAAATATACTGGAAGCAATTGCTCAGGCAGGGGATATTACTACATACGGCCGAAGAGAATCGGTTACAATAATCAGGGAAAAAAACGGGATAAGAGAATTTGGATACGTAAATCTGTTGTCACACAATTTTTTTACCAGTCCATATTATCGGCTTCAACAAAACGATATTATCTATGTAAGGTCTCATAACAAACCAAATCTAACTGGACAGAATTTCCAAAAAAAGATCTCATTAGGTACCACCATTTTAAGCGTGATTACAACGATTACATTTTTAATCATAGCCATAACAAGAAAATAATCTGTAATATTCAATACCATGTATATTTTAGTAGCCTGCTTTACAAAGCAGGCTACTTTGTTTCATTAATTCAGGCATAGTAACATGGAGCTGTTTATTATGCATTCAAAAGGCTTCATATAAAGCTTAAAAAACCGAATATCATGTATATCAATGCAACTTAAATAAACCAATATCCTTCTTATTTACTAGTATATAAGATGTTTTTGTCTTATTTTATCCTATGTATGTGAAATCGATTTGTGAGTGTGTACCAAAGTATAAAGCATATATAAATGGTTTTTATTAAAAGATGGTCTATCACATTCAAATGAAACGGTCAAAATGAATTTTTTTTATAAAGAATCCAAGAAAAAACAGTTGCACTACTTCACAAACGGAAGAGTTGAAAAGACGCCTTTGTTTAGCGTTGCAAAAAATGTTGAGCCCGATAAATTCCTTTTACCGCTGCCTAAAAAGCTTTTCAGATTCTCGGTCCTGATCTCTGACCTTGTAGCTCTTAATTTTGTTTTAATCTTATTATTCCAGATACTTAAACTAACCAAGGATCCAACCAACCAGCCCTTATTTCTTACAACCAATATTGCCTGGATTTTCTCCTCTTATATAACTGCTTTGTACTTTGGAAAAGAAAGGTTTTTAATACGTACCATTCAGGCATACCTTCTTTACACTGCGCTTACACTCCTACTCATCTTCCTGTTTAAAAGTAACTTTTCAAGGCCTTTTGTATTGCTAAATTTTGCCGGTTTTGGTTTAACACTCATCGTTAGCCGAACTATTTTTATCGGAGCTTCCTCGTATATTAAGAACAATATGCTTACCAGTAAGTTTATCGTTCTGGGGTATAATGACTTATCGCATAAACTGGTTTCCAACCTTAGGTCGCAAAACCGAACCTTTGAAATGCAGGGATATTTTGATGACTACAACTCGGCTACCCGGTATGCTAAATCTGCACCTATCCTGGGCTGTCTTAGTGATAGTCTTGCTTATGCAATTAAAAATGAAATTGACGAAATTTATTCAACAATACCACCTGAGACCAATCCTGAGATATACGAAATAGCCCAGCAAGCGGAAAAAAACTTTATCCGTTTTCGCTTTGTGCCCGATTTTAGTGTGTTTATTAATAGGAGGGTTCACCTGAGTTTTGTAGAAGATTTGCCTGTATTATCATTACGGCAGGAACCACTTGAAGACCTTGGAAGCCGTTTTAAGAAAAGAATATTTGACATTGCTTTCAGCTCCTTCGTAATATTGTTCGTATTATCATGGCTGGTACCTATAATTGCCATTTTGATAAAATTCGACTCTAAAGGCCCGGTATTTTTTAAGCAATTGCGTTCCGGAAAAAATAATATGCCTTTTTTATGTTTCAAATTTAGAAGCCTGAGAGTTAATGACGAAGCCGACAGTAAGCAAGTAACTAAAAATGATAGCAGGTACACCAAACTCGGCAAGTTTTTGAGGAAGACAAACCTGGATGAATTACCTCAATTTTTTAATGTGTTCCAGGGATATATGTCAGTTGTGGGGCCACGACCGCACATGTTAAAGCATACGGAGCAATACTCCGAGATCATTAATCAATACATGATTCGACACTTTGTAAAACCTGGTCTTACAGGACTTGCCCAGGTTAATGGCTACAGGGGCGAAATAACCAAACAGGAGGACTTAACCAAGAGAATTGAACTTGACATTAAGTACATGGAAAACTGGAGTATGCTTTTTGATATTCAAATTATCTTCCAGACACTTTACCTCTCGATCAAAGGTGATAAGAATGCCTTTTAACTAAATATGAATAAAGTAATGTAAATGAATACCTGCTTACAGGTATTCATTTACATTTTTACGAGCTTTATAATTATGATAGCTTATGTAAGAAAGGGTTATGATTGGTGAAAATAAAAGTGTTAGTGTGGCAAGTGTCAGTACATTCATCGTTTTTAATTTAGAGGGGGGGGATTTTTATTATGGAACGGTTCTTTGTTTCTATTATTGTTTAGATACTCAGATTTTTTTTTTAAATATATAATTTAGATCATAAAGCAATGGTTGTATACTTTGAATTGGTCAAAAGGTAGACAATTTGGCTAATTCTCAGCCTGCTTATTTTTATTCTCCAAAGTTTTATTTTCAAACCTTCTTTGAACCATTACCGATAGAATCATTGTACTCACCGCTACAAGCATACCTGCACCCACATCCAGTGGGAAATGCTGGCCCAGGTAAATTCTGGAATAGGCTACTAAAAGCGCTGCTGCAAACCCCAAAAGCAACAAGGCGTTGGTTTGGCTGAACAGTACTAATAACAATAAAAAAGAAAATGCGGTTGCTGTATGCCCCGAAGGAAAGCTATTAATGGAATGTACCGTTACTCCCGTAACATAATGAACCTGGCTTTGATCAGTAATTGCCTGCAATGGACGTGGTTCATCAGGATAAATAACCTGCTTGCTTATTTGGGTTAACAGCGTAGAAAATATGACAGATGCAAAAAGTAAAGGAAGGTATTTTTTGCCTTTTTTGATGATAATTAGCAGTGCCCACAACAGCCAGAAAAGTCCATCTCCTACATTGGTGAAATATTTAAAAAATGTATCAGCCTGTTTACCAAGGTCAAGATTCAGCATTAAAAAAAGTTTTTCTTTTTTAATGATAAATGAAGCCAGGATTAGTATGAGACCCATAGCCGTAATTATCAGGAGGGTCAACTTATACTGCCTGTAGTTAAGGTCTGTTTTTGGAAACATACAATACGGTAGTAGGCGTTTCAAATAAATCGTGATGACGGGTAACTTCTTCTAACCGTAAACTTTTAAGGGTATCGGCATAGGCTAACCGGGTGATGATGATTGCCGAAGGATTTTTAATCAAAGCAGATTGTAGGGAATCGACATTTGTAAATCTACTTACAGAAGACGGTAAGTAAAAGTTGTAACCGGGATTATAAATTTCATACGCAAATACCTTATCATGCTTTAATATCTCGTGAATTGTTTTGGAAACAGGATTTTGCCTGTAAATTATTGGATAAACCTGCTGCAAGGCAATCAAATTAAACAGGCTATAGGACACAAGCAAACCGATGATTTTTTTATAAACTGGCCATTCATTCCATTTTACAAGCATTGGAAAAATACAAGTTGCACCTACCAGCAGAATAAATGCGATCCAACTTACATTGGCTGTCTCCGGTTCATTATTAATAGCAAAATATCCGGCTACCGGAATAATGATTAAAATACATGCAACGATAATAAAGGGATACTTTTTTAACTCCAGATCTCCTGAAATTAACTGGCTAATGTAACTGCCAATTATAATTGCAACAAAAGGATAGCAAGGCATAGGATAATTAGGCAAGCGGGTGCTTGCTATTGAAAAAAAGAGGACGAATGCTAGGACCACCACCCCCGAAAATTGGGTTAACTCTTCAGTAAAAAGCATCTTCCTTTTTTTAAAGAGTTCCCCGGAAAAAGAGGTAAAAGGCAATAATCCAACTACAACAAATAAAAACGTTACAAGAAAAAATCCTCCATGACCTTCCTGCGGATCAGAAAAACGATTGAGGTTATGATCAATAAAAAATCCACGGGTCCACAAACCATTTGTTGCTTTATCAACTGCCAGGTACCATGGTAATGTTATTGCTGCAACAATAGCTATGGCCACTAATACTTTCCAGGTAAAAAGGGAAGCCCATTTCTTTTTCCAAACAATCCAAACAAACAAACACAATCCGGGCAATGCCAACGCTACCGGCCCTTTTGCCAGGGTTGCCATAGAGAATGCAATGGCTGCAATTAAAAGAAAACTAAACTTGCCTTGTTGCAGGTATGCAAAGCCGGTTAGCAGTCCGACTGAAATAAAGAAGATGAGATAAGGATCAGGAACGCTTAGCCGGAATTCGAATAAAAATTGTGTTGAAGCAACCAGGACAAGTGCTGCACAAAAACCGGTAAGTGCATTTATAGATTTTCTGGTAAATAAGTAGGTGATTAGCACAGTAAAAAAGCCAGCCACTGCAGAAAAAAAACGGGCGGCAAATTCGTTGACGCCAAATATTTTATAGGCAATCATCATGAAATAGTAATGCAGGACAGGCTTGTCTGTCCTCAATTCTCCATTGAATGTTGGCACTATCCAATCATTTCTTTGTAACATTTCTCTGGCACACTGAGCATTTTTTGCTTCATCCAAAATATAAATTGGCGAAGCCGCCAGCCGTACAAAAAGCATGAAAGCCAATATTCCCAACAACCACCAAATGTGAGAAGATTTATATTGAGCAGGAATTTGCAATTGGATGATTTTGGGTGGCGAAACTACAACATACTATTTTTTTGCAGCAAAGTCTTACGCTCATTTGGCTTTACCAAAATATAGTAATACAGAATAATCAGAAGCCCAATAGAAAAAGGGATGATCGTGTAAAATCTTAAACTTTCGTTGCTTGAAAAAAACTCGGTTATCATCCAATAGCCATTGGCTGAAATCCAAAAGATGACTGCAAGGTTGTGCAGAAACTCGCTTTTTATATGGCGGGTTTGCCAGGTTATTAATAATGCAGCCCCCATTGTGGGAACAATCATGATTAGCCCTAATGGCTTCCATACCATGGCCCAGCTTAAATCCTTAATCAGCCAAAAAAGGATGTGCAGATTTTCAATTTTTCTAAACCGGGATGGTATTGAATAAACCTCTTCGTTATTTGCCATGTGTATTTGTTGAAAATTCAAAAATAACGGTAAGCAAACCTTCATACCATTTTTCTGGCCAGTACTTTTTCAAAACGTTTTACATCTGCATCATCATAAATGGGCGAGCCATCTATTAAATAATTTGCCAATTGGTGTGCGAAAAATGGGGCAAGCGAACAGCCCTTGGCGCCCATACCATTAAAAATGGCGACAGATTTGTGTTGTGGATGTAGCCCTACAAAAGGTCTGCGTTCCATATTCGCCGGTCTTTCAGAGGCCAAATGTTCAACGATAGTAAAGGGCAGCTTTAGCCAATAGTTAAGTTGTTGTTCAACTTTTTTGCGCCAGGGGGGAGTTGGATGTACATCTTTAAAATTCCATTCATAGGTTGAGCCTATCCAAAAAAGATCATCTTTCCACGGCACTATATTTAACCCTTGCTTATAAATATTATTGCGTGGCAAACCCGGTATCGATACAATCAGGGCTTCTCCTTTCATACGGGAGTATGGCAGGTTTTTAAAATAGGGATTGTCAAATCCTGTTACACCTTCGCAGCAGATTATTTTTTCAGCCTCATATTTTTTGTAAACAACTGAGTTTGGTTTCACCTCACATTCTTCCCACGAAAAACTTGTTTCAAGCAGCAAATTGTATTCTATAAGTTTACTGCGCCATAAGGGTAACATGGTTTGTAAATCAACCAGTAAACAGGGTCTAATTTCTCCGATACTATAGTGAAAATTAAAAAGGTTATTCCACTCTTCGGCAGAATGGACCTTTGACAAATAAGTGGTCTCTTCAGTTAAGCGTTCTTCAAATGCTTCAGCCATTTGCCGGCTGGGATGAAAGTCAAGAATATTACATTGCCTCACAATTTCGACACCCAACTCATTTCCAAAATTGGTATAGGTGTTCCATGCAAATGGAAGCAATTCTTCTATCCGCCAGGTTCTTACAATTCTTCGGCCCGTAACCGGGTTAATAACTCCGCTGGCCACTTTTGACGCCGAGTTTGGAACACTTTCATCAATAACAAGTATTGACTTTCCCCTTGCAAGCATTTCTCTGCTCAAAAGCGTACCGCACAATCCCTGGCCAATTATAATATAATCTACAAGCTGACTGATACTATTTTTTTATGGAAAAATTAATCTTCTATGTTAAACGCATACTGAAAAATCTTTTCGAATATACATACTGGCGGCATCAGGTGTTAAGTTTCTGCCATTAACAATCATAGTAACCCTGCAATTTGTATTTTTATAAAAACTAAGTAGCATGAAAGTTTTGTTATGGGTTCTTATTTCTGTTTTGACATTTGAGGGTGCTTCTGCTCAAAGTTTTGTACCGGGTAGTTTTATCATGAACCCATATCAAAACACTTTCTACAACAGGCTTCCCCTAAAAGATAGCCTTTTAAAAAGTAAATGGTCTATTAGTAAATATGGTGGAATACAAACATCATTTATTGCCTGGAAAGGGGGATCAGCAACCACTTTTTCTGTACCGATTGGGTTACAACTTAATCGAAAAATATCTGATCGGGTGTATGCTTTTGCGGGTATACAAGCTGCTCCAACTTATATAAATTTTAACCGGGCATTCATGCAATCAAATTTTTCAAAGGGTAATACAGGGTTTAACTCTTTTATGTACCAACCTAATGGTTTTGGTATGTATGGCCGGGCCGAAGTGGGTTTAATGTACACTAACGAAGAACGTACTTTTCAGATTTCAGGAAGTTTTGGCGTGGAGCGGAGGCAGTTTCCGCAATTCACAGATTTTCAAACGGTTGATAGAAAGCCCAAATTGTAAATGGTAGCCTGTTTGAAGAAGAAGTAAAACTTATATTTTTTTGCTGTTTTTGAAGCCATTTTTTACCAGCCATTGCAGCACTTTTTCTCGTTGATCTCCCTGCACAATAATTTCTCCATCTTTTGCACTGCCACCTGTACCACAATGATTTTTTAGCTTTTTCCCCAGGTCGGTTAAATCCTCTTCAGTTCCTTTAAATCCTTCTACTAATGTTACTGCTTTACCCCCTCTGTGTTTTGTATCGAGCCTTATTTTTAATTTTTGTTGTTCAGGCAGCAGGGTTTGAACAGGTACCTCATCAGGCTGTTGAAAACTAAAATCAGGATTGGTACTGTAAACAAATCCCCTTGCGTCCGGTATATTTTTTTTATTCATTTCTTTAATCTCGGTTGTAAAAACTGATAACAGCAATCAACAATTATACTTCAGCTTTTAAGCTTAAATCAAGGCTTTTAGCCTGGTGAATAAGCGCACCTACGCTTATGTAATCAACTCCTGTTTTAGCATATTCAACAATATTGTCAAGATTTATGCCTCCACTGGCTTCAGTTTCAAAACGTCCATTAATCAATTTTAGGGCTTCGCTAATTAGGTCGGTAGTAAAGTTATCCAGCATAATCCTAAAAACTTTTCCTTTTCCCACAGCTATTACTTTTTCAACATCTTTAAGGCTGCGGGTTTCAACTTCAATTTTTAAACCTGGTTTTAGATCAACCGTATACTGCCAGGCTTTTTCAATTGCTTTTTCTATGCCTCCGCAATAATCTATGTGGTTGTCTTTCAGCATAATCATATCGTATAAAGCAAAGCGGTGGTTATGGCCACCTCCAATTCTTACTGCTTCCTTCTCAAGTAAGCGAAAGTTGGGAGTAGTTTTACGGGTATCCAAAATTTTTGAGTGATAACCTTTTAAAAGGCTGGAATATTGATGCGTTAAAGTGGCAATGCCGCTCATGCGTTGCATAATGTTTAATACCAGGCGCTCACATTGCAAAATGGTTTGGATAGATGATGAAACGGTAAAAGCAATTTCACCATATTTCATATCCTCACCATCAGCTTTAATTGCATTAAAAACTGAGGATGGTTCCACCATTTTAAAAATCTTTTCGGCAACGCCAACCCCTGCTAAAATTCCATTTTGCTTTATTTTTAAAACTGCTTTACCGGACGCTGCTTTCTCAATGCAGCACAAGGTGCTGTGGTCCCCATCACCTATATCTTCGGCCAGGGCTTCTTTTATAAGATGATGCAACATTTCGTTGTACGTTCTCATGCCGGTAAAATTATTGAATAACAACTGTGATGAGGCAACTCAAAAGGATTTTCATTTTATTTAAGAATATGGAAATAATATAGTTGGAATAGAATAACAAACATATTCAAAGTCCTTTTTTAGTTGGACAAGAGGTTAATCAATTTTCCTTATTAATCCTTTTTAAAGTATGGATGTATAAAAGCAAGTCCCAGAGGGACGACCCTATGGTAGCAAATAAGAAATGAATGATAGCAAAGTCCCAGAGGGACGACCGTTTGGTAGTATTAATGCAGCCAGACATCTAAAAAAGTTCCAGAGGAACGGCCCTTTGATAGCAAATAAGAAATGAGTGAAAGCAAGTATGAGAGACAAGACATTGCTTGCAGATAAGAAATGAAAAAAGCCCTGCGAACAGGGCTTGTACATTTAAGGTTTCTGTCTTAATTAATACGTACCGTAATAATCTGATGCTTACCATCTTTTAGTTTAAGCATAATGGATACTTTGTAGCCCTGTGCATTGTTAACCAGCTTGCCGGCTATGTACATGGTGCCACTCATTTCGCGTTGCGATGAAAGCTCAAATCCCTTGATATTATTATCGTCGAAAAACGACTTAAGAGCAATGCCAGCCTGATTTTTACCTATACTTTTTATTTCTTCCTTATCAGGAAATTTGATGTCAAGTATTTTATCAAAATAGTCAGAAATAGCTTCAGCATTACCCGATTTCAAGGCATTTACTACAGGTGTACTATCAGATTGAAACCTGAAAGACATCGTGATAAATGCAAGAAATCCTATTATTATTAATTTTTTCATAATTACTTCTTTCGATAGATCCAATACTTGCTAAAAATATGCCAAACTGGTTACAACTCAAAAGTGGCGTAAATACCGCGGGGCAACAAAATCCTTCAAATAAGGTAGCTTTAGCCCATGGAAAAGAAACGCGTAATTCTTGTAATCATGGACGGTTGGGGACTTGGAAAAATAAAGTCTGCTGATGCAATTCAAAATGCCAATGTGCCTTTTGTAACCTCTTTGTATCAAAAATATCCTAATACCACATTGGTTACCTGCGGAGAAGCAGTTGGTTTGCCCGATGGGCAGATGGGTAACAGCGAGGTAGGACACTTGAACCTTGGCGCCGGCCGTGTAGTTTACCAGGAATTACAGCGTATTAATGTTGCCATTCGCGATGGCGAATTTTTTAGCAACCCCGTTTTAAAGCAAGCCATTCAATACGCAAAAGAAAACAGCAAGCCTTTGCATTTAATGGGTTTAGTAAGCGATGGGGGAGTGCACAGCCACATTAATCATGTAAAAGCTTTTACCACCTTGTGTAAAAGTGAAGGCTTGACAGAAGTTTATCTGCATGTATTTACCGATGGTCGGGATACCGATCCTAAAGGCGGTTTGAAATATATAACTGAACTACAACAACACCTAAACGATACCGTTGGAAAGATTGCAACAGTAAGCGGAAGGTATTATGCTATGGACCGCGACAAACGCTGGGAGCGGGTAAAACTAGCCTATGATGCACTGGTTAATGGTGAAGGTGCAAAAGCAACAGATGCACTTGCAGCCATTGAGCAATCGTATGCTGCAAACCAGACGGATGAATTTATAAAACCCACCGTCATTATTAACGAAGGACAGCAGCCGCTGGCAACTATTAAAAACGGTGATGCATTGATCTGTTTTAACTTCAGGACAGACCGTTGCCGCGAAATTTCTGAAGTACTTACGCAGGTTGATATGCCTGCAGCCGGCATGGCCAAACTTAATGTGCATTATACCACGATGACCGAGTATGATGCCAGCTTTAAAAACGTGCATGTAATTTTTGAGACAGATAACCTGGAGCATACATTGGGGCAGGCTTTGGCAGAACAGGGTAAAAAACAGAT
>JANPPB010000406.1:0-2112 GCA_031428295.1 Segetibacter sp.
ATAAGGTGCAATATTATGCGACTCTGCATCGTGACCCAATGCTAATCCAATAATCCTTGCTTTTGGATGTTTTATAACAAACACAGACGGGTAAATTTTATCAGAGCCATCAGCACTTGCATTTGCCAATACCTCTACCCCTGCACCGGCAGTATCAGGTATATAATAATAAAGCTCATCTTTAAGTGTAAACTTGTTTTCAACTCCTTTTGTAACAGGATGATTTTGATTTACTACAGCCACATCAAAACTACCATACTTGTTATGGCCGCGTGATCCTCCACTCGCCAATTGCAAGTTGTACTCAGGCCAGTCCTTCCAATTATACCATAATGCTGCATGTGCAAGTATAAGCCCCTTGCCTGCATTTACATGATCGAAAATAGCCTGACGAACTTTGGGATTATTGATTGGCTGATTGTTGCTTAGAAACAATACATCAGTATTTGGCAAATAGTAAAGTATTGAATCCGGATTGCTGGTATAAGTTGCAGTGGCAAATCCATCTCTTTGCAAAGTTTCAACATCTGCCTGCTTATACCAGCGGTTAAAATCGTGTGAGGAGCCTCCGCCCACTATAAGTGTACGAATGCTTTTTGAGCTACTGCTTGCGGCAGGTGAACTAACCTTACATTTAATTTGTAAAAGGGCAAACAATATAAAAATGCCTAACAAATAAAATTTTTTCTGAGATGCCTGAGGGAGACAATATTTATTCATATAGTTTTATTTTATGCGATTATTTTTAAGTGAGATTATTTTTTTTGAAATCATCAAAGCCTGGTAATTCAAAATATATTGATTTTCATTGTTTGTCAGGTATTCAAAAGTCCAGGTTTTTCATTGTATATTTTCCATAAAAATTCTCCAAATAACGTATTAGCCCAGGCAAACCATGCACGTGTAAATTTTTTAGAATCATCCTTATGAAAAGATTCATGCATAAAGCCCTTATTCGCATGTGTTGTTTTCAACATGCTAATGCATTTTTTAATTTCAGCATCATTATTACTTGTTAATCCCTGTATAGTAATGGCAAGCGGCCAAATCATGTCTTTACCTACGTGCGGACCACCAACACCTTCTGCTACTTTTCCTTTGTAAAAAAAAGGGTTCTCAGATGAAAGAAGCATTTTGCGGGTGGCAATATAAACAGGGTCTGTATTTTTAACCGAATCCAGGTAAGGCATAGATATAAGGCTGGGTACGTTGGCATCATCCATTAAGTTATAACTGCCAAAACCGTTTACTTCAAACGCGTACACTTTGCCATATTCAGGATGAGATACAATAGCATATTTCTTTAAAGCTTCTTCTACTTCTTTTGCCAATGCCGAAAGTTCGTTCGCCAGCTTATCATTCTTTCTTATTTGCTTCATCATTGTAGCAGCCTGCCTTAATGAGGTAACTGCAAAAAAATTGGATGGTACCAAAAAAGAATAAACAGTTGCATCATCACTGGGCCTAAAAGCTGAACATATCAGGCCAACCGGCTTTACAGGATAACCATAGCCGGCCATTGGTAATGTATCTGTTGCGTTTCGTGCCCTGCGCTGAAAAGAATAAGGTCCATCACCGGTTTTGCGTTGTTGCTCCTTAAATACCCTTAAGGTAGTTTCAATAGCCTGTTGCCACCTGTCATCAAAAGGTTGTGTATTACCGGTTGTTTTCCAATAGCCATGTGCCAGCCGTATGGGGTAACACAATGAATCAATCTCCCATTTTCTTTCATGAACGCCCGGCTTCATGTCGGTAAAATCGGATTTCCATTCTCCAACTTTTGTTTCATCGCCGTAGAAAGCATTGGCGTATGGGTCACGTAAAATGCAGGTAGTTTGCCGGTTAATAACACCTGCAATTAATTGCCTTAATGGCTCATCACTTTTTGTCATTCCAAGATAAGGCCATACTTGTGCGGTGCTGTCTCTAAGCCACATAGCATCAATATCTCCCGTAATTACATAAGTATCCGGCTTCCCATCTTTATTGCTGAAGGTAACTGTTGTATCAAGTGTGTTAGGGAAACAATTACCAAACAACCAGGCAATTTCTTTGTCGGTAACTTTTGATGAGAATTCAGTGATGGCTTTTTCTACACTTTCGCTTTTAAAG
>JANPPB010000407.1:0-1935 GCA_031428295.1 Segetibacter sp.
GGGTGCATTTCAAATTGTCGCTCTATTTTTTTGGGACGAGCTAAAGTTATTTGGTCAAAATAGTCCCCGCCGTGGCGGAGCTCCCTTGTACTTATAAATTTTCATAGCATCTTTTCTTAATTAAATTAATCACATGAGTTGAAACCGCTGCAACAATTTGGAATGCACCCATTAAAAATCACTTTCGTGACTTTTGTTAATTACCGACTGAAAAAAACTACTCAATTTAAAAGGTCAGAAAAAAGGTGATCAAAATTTTAAGGGCTATTGCATTTTCATTTATCTGTTTTTACCTTACCCTGTTTCAATTATATCGCTCACCAATAACCACTATTATTCCCTTAAACCAACACTATGTCTGCTACTTTAATTTCGACCGAAATGGAAAAAAGCAATGGTCTAACGCCAAACGTCGTAACCCTTGCTCCCCTGCAAAAAATTGAAAGAATTGTTTTTCTCGACTGTGTACGGGGCATGGCCCTCTTAGGCATTTTACTCATGAACAGCATGGCTCAAAGCCAGTCGCATGTGTTTTACGAATCCATGAATTTAGACCAACCTATTACCGGGCCAAACTTCTATGTTTGGATATTGGAGCGTGGTGTTTTTGAAGGAACCATGCGTGGGTTGTTTTCGATCTTGTTTGGGGCAGGTACTTTTCTTTTAATTAGCAGGCTGGTAAAATCAAGAGAAGGATTGGAACCTGCAGATTTTTATTTCAGGCGTTTATTGTGGCTGTTGTTTTTTGGATTGGTGAATGCATATATTTTTTTATGGCCCGGGGATATTTTATACCCTTATGCCTTGTGTGGTTTTTTATTGTTTCCTTTTAGAAACCTGTCTCCAAAAAAATTGCTGATAGGCGCTTTGTTGCTATTAGCCCTTGGAACTTATAGGCAAAACATGCAGTTGTACGAAGCCCGGCAAACTATAAGCAAAGGGCAGATTGCTGAAAATCTGCAAACCAATAAGCAAAAGCTTACCGACCAGCAGGATGAAGACTTGAAAAAATACCACGGCTTTAAGGAAACTGCCACCAGTGAAGGCATGATGAAGAAGGCAAGATTTGAAACAAAAAAGATTAACAGTAGTAACTACCTGGAGATGGTTAAATATTACAAGGATGTGAACATGAAGTTACAAAGTGTATTTTTTTACAATAGCTGGTGGGATATTTTACTGATGTTCTTTGTTGGGATGGCGCTTTTAAAATCAGGATTTATTGAGGGTAAAAAATCATTAAAATTGTATGCAGCCATAGCAGTTATTGGTATTGCAATTGGCATAAGCTTAAACTATTACCAGCTTAAAATGGAATACAGTAATAAATTTAATTTTTTCAACATAGTGCAGCAGCAAAAATTTGTGTTGTACGATATAAGAAGGTTTAGCCAAACGCTGGGATACTTAAGCGTTTTAATTTTGCTCTATAAAGTCATTCCCTTTAGAAAAATATTTTCAATTTTTGCCCCGGTTGGCCAGATGGCTTTCACCAATTATCTCATGCAGTCTATTATTACATCTATCATCTTTTATGGCCTCGGATGGTATGGTAAGCTACAGCGCTACGAGGTGTATTATGTAGTTGTAGCCATCTGGGTCTTTCAAATTATTGCCAGCAATATTTGGCTACGCTACTTTAGGTTGGGTCCTTTTGAATGGGTCTGGAGGTCGCTCACCTATAAAACGAAACAGCCAATGTTAAGACCCCGTGAGGAGGTTGTTGCCATACCCTCTATATCTATGGCTTAAATGAGTTTAAATATTACCTGCATAAACAAAGGCTGCCATTTGAAAGTATGGCAGCCTTTGTTTTATTGTAAATGCTAATAGAAATTAGGTTTATTGTTTTGTACAGAGGCAACCATTTCTACTTCGTTATTGGTTAATCAACTAAAGTGGGTAAGGCACTTAATGCCGCCTCTCTTATTGGTA
>JANPPB010000408.1:0-1992 GCA_031428295.1 Segetibacter sp.
CGTAATAGCCGCAACATCAAATGCATGTAATGGTTGCCCGCTTTCGTTTAAAATAAAATTGGTGATATCTACAATGTTGTTAATAGGGCGCTGGCCTATAGAGGTTAATTTGTTTTTCAACCACTCAGGGCTTTCTTTAACGGTAACACCACTTATAGTTACGCCTGCATATCGCTTGCAAGCCTGTGTATTTTCGATGCTAACTTTTACAGTCAATTGCGTATTATCTACTTTAAAACTGTTAACAGAGGGGAGTTTTACTCTTGCATCGGTTTTATTATGAAACGACAAGTAAGCACAAACATCTTTGGCAACACCTATATGGCTCATGGCATCCATTCTATTGGGTGTAAGACCAATTTCGTAAATATGATCAGTATAAGTTTTAAAGTATTCAGAGGCAGCAGTTCCTGTTACAGTTTCGTTCTCCAACACCTTAATGCCGGCATGGCTGGTACCAATGCCAATTTCGTCTTCCGCGCAAATCATTCCCTGGCTTTCCTCACCCCTTATTTTGGCAAGTTTCATGGTTACAGGCTCACCATTTGTTGGGTAAATGGTTGAACCAACCGGTGCAACAATAACTTTCTGTCCGACCGCAACGTTTGGTGCCCCGCATACAATATTTAAAATGGTATTTTTTCCGGTTGATACTTTTGTAACCTTAAGCTTATCGGCGTTTGGATGCTGGCTTACCTCTAAAACTTCTCCAACTATTAATCCTGCCATGCCGCCCTTAATACTTTCAAATTTGGTTAGGCTTTCAACCTCCAATCCAAGGCCGGTTAAGATTTTCGACAATTTGGAAGGATCCAAAACCTCGGGCAGGTATTCGCTGAGCCAGTTGTAGCTTATGGTCATTTCTGTTTCTTGTTGATAACAATTGCAAATATAACAGATGGCAGGTACGGATTAGAGCTACTGGGAGCATAGAAACATTTGAAATTGAAAACTCAGTACTGTGAGGCCTCGGGTAACAAAGGCGTTTTTTAATAGTAATTTTACCTGTGATCACTAAAATTTTAAGTAGTACTATTTATTTTTTTCATCTGGTAAAGTGTTGAAAGATTCATTCATAAAATTTCAATCATGTAGAGCTGCTACATATTTACACAATGGCTAAATCAGCCTATATTCTCTACTCTTTTTTGAAATTTCAGGGATGTTGACGCATCAAATTTTTATACCTGTATTTAGTTTTGAAATAAAAAAAAATCACGAAATAGTCGATTTTCCTGAAAGCCATAAGGGCACTATGTTTCACGATTTTGGGTAATTTTTGGCCCAATTTCAATAATCGAAATTTACTTGCGGGGGTAGTACTTTATCACTTTTCTTTACACACAAGCTGTGTGTACATTGCATGAGTTTGAGCGGAAAACTTTTTTAAAATGTGGAGAAGCTTCAAATTTTTGTCAATTACTGCCGTTTTGTTAACAAAGATTATATGAATATCGGTGGATTAAAATTGAATAAAAATAGCAGGGTAAAAAATTTATTGTTCCATTTTTAAGCTGTTATATTCGCCCTCCTAAAATGTTTGAGTAACAATTACGTCATATTGAATTAACGATTTAGTAATGCCGGTTGAGTGCTACCTGAACATATTTGTTTCTTAATGTTTACTAACCATATGTTTTATTTTGAATAATGGATTTAACGAATTTAAATAAGGACCGAAAGAATAGAAGAAAGCCCTCGCTCGACCTAAGCACTATGGTTTATGGCAAGGTGCCACCACAGGCAAAAGAATTAGAAGAAGCTGTTTTGGGAGCCATTATGTTGGAAAAAAGTGCTTTTGACAATGTGGTGGAAATACTAAAACCAGAGTGTTTTTACGTAGATGCCCATCAAAGAATATTTAAGTCATTTCAATCGCTTGCACAAAAGAGTTTACCCATAGATATTTTGACCGTAGTGGAAGAAATGAAGATTAGGGAAGAGCTTGATATTGTGGGTGGCCCTTATGCCATCACCAAACTTACCAATTCG
>JANPPB010000409.1:0-2317 GCA_031428295.1 Segetibacter sp.
TTGTTCTGCGCAACCCCGTAGTACCGGTGGCGAATGTGGACGGGTCTGAAGGTGTAGAATTTGCACCTGGCCGTATAAGAGCAATAGCTATGGGCAATGGGTCGTACCTGGCATTGAATAAGATTGATTTAACCGGGATTAACCAGGTTGAGTTTGCCGCCGGAGCGTTTGGAGGCATGGGAGCAGGCTTAGGGGGTATCATAGAAATTCATATAGGCTCGCCCGGTGGCACACTTATAGGAAGTACACCCGCGATAACTCCCCCGCAACCCGGTGCTGGTCGCCGTGGCGGACGTGGCCCAAGGGTTAAAGCAGACATTAATGTAATGAGCGGAATACATGATGTGTATTTTGTTTTTACTAATGAGAAGGCAAAGAATACAGATGTACTACTATCGGTGTCGGATATAAAGTTTAATGAAAAGCAATAAACGATTCCATTAAAATAGATATCATCCGGCTTGTCCTAATTCGGTAGAAAAGCAATAGCCGGTAAGTAAGTAGTTCATAAAAGCAGGTTGCTTCGTTCCTTAAAATGACGAAGCAATCTGCTTTATTTTTTAAGGATTGTTTGGAGCAGGAGGTAGGGATGCTATTAAATATGGTTGCTGCCTGCCCCGTTCAGAATTGCGGGGTCGCACTCTTGTACTTTTTGTGCATCATTTAGCTGGTGACCGGTTATTAGCATTCGCATTAGCGGAGAAAACTTCCATTGCTTTTCATCTATTTCGTTTTTAATAAACGACTGTTTAAAGTATGGCCACGCTACGATCTTTCGTTTAGTTTTTCCGCCGCTCTTGCGTGTTCTTCACCAACAGCTCTTTGCTTACATATTTTGGCAGATGAAGAACACCTGCAAAGCAAAAAGTTTTACAAAGAACGGAATAGGTTGTACTCTGATGCCTATTGGACAAACTGTATAAGTGTGCTACGTCCACCCGTGCCGGTACAGACAGGCAACGATGCGCTATAGTAGCAAAATAGCCAGGCCCCAAAAAATCATTGCACATTTTTATGCGGCGTAAAGTATATGTTTTTATCAGGCTTATTTCTTCAGCTCCCAAAAAGGTTGGTCTCTATAAAATCATTTCGCAGTTTACCCTTAGGATCATATAAGGCGATCATCTTTTTAAAGTCATCCATCTTTTCGTAACGCGATGCCAATACCTGCGGAGGCATGGTAAACAACTTGCCCCAGTGCGGTCGTGCTTTATACGGCTCAAGCTCCTTCTCTATTAAAGGAAGCAATTGCATAACAGTATCCACTTCCTGTTTCCAGGTAAAGTGAATAGCTACTGATGCCTGGTTGCGACAGGGGCTCATCCAAAGATCATCGGCCGCAATGGTACGTATTTCTGAAATGAAAAGATGTGGACCAATCTGTTTGCCCATACGCTGAATAGAAAGAATAGCATCTACAGCATTGTGCAGTGGAATAAAATATTCCGACTGAAGCTCTACGCCACTGCTGGGTGTAAAACCCATTTTAAAATGAGGCATCCTTTCAAACCACGTACCCGCAACACCCATTTGTTCGGTACAGTTTTCAGCAGATAGTTCGGCGATGGGATGAAGGTTTTTGGCCGCTGCTTTTGCTCCAAAAAACTCAGGCACATTGTTATAATCACGGGTATCATCAACACGGCTTTTTATCCAAACTTCATTAATGCTATCGCTTTGCCAGTCAGTAAAAAGGCTAACACTGTAACCGGCCGAAACGATTTTATCAAAGTTGTTTGTAAGCTGCGGTAAAGGCAATCTCTCATACACATATTGCCGCATCATAAATGTTGGCTGAACTTTTAATGTAACTTTTGTTACCAGTCCCAGGGCACCCAAACCAACAACTGCTCCTAAAAAGGTTGATCCATCTTTCTCCCTCGAAAGATGAACAACACTTCCGTCCGCAATAACCATTTCCAAAGCGGTAACAGCAGTAGCCAGATTTCCGTTACCAACACCTGACCCATGGGTAGCTGTTGCGCATGAACCGGCAACCGAAATATGTGGCAGCGATGCAAGGTTGTGCAATGCAAATCCCTGCTCGTGAAGATATGGGCTTAGCACTCCATATTTGATCCCGCTCTCAACGGTTACGGTTTGTGCCTTTGCATTAAGCTCAACCACCTTATTCATTTCAGTAAGGCTGATAAGATTGTGTTTACTGTCGGCTATTCGGTTAAAGCAATGCCTGGTACCAAGAGGCCGTAACCTGCCGGTTTCTTTAACCAGTTTCTGCACTTCTTCAACCGATTTTGGATAAAATACTTTGTCGGTGCTAAATGTAAAGTTGCCTGCCCAGTTCTTCAACCTTTCG
>JANPPB010000410.1:0-2301 GCA_031428295.1 Segetibacter sp.
TATGGTCGTCCCTCCGATCAATGTCAATAGGTTAATGATAAATTACCCTGAAAGGGTAAAATTTGAATAGCCACGGGTGCAACCCGTGGATAAATAAAACCCCCGGATAAATCAACCCTGAAGGGGTTGAACAAATACAAATACGTGGAGAAAAAATTCAACCCCTTCAGGGTTAATATCTACTTACCATATTATTCCACCGGCTCTACCGGTGGCTACGTATATTTTAGCCCTTTGGGCTTAATACAGCATTTGCTACTATAGGATCGTCTCTATGGAACTAAACCATTGCGGTATTTATCTTCTATCAAATAATCTTCACTCCGGGAGTGGACCTGTTCACTACCTCCCCGGTTACCTTATTTTTTAAGATGAGGGCAGTCTCACCACTGGGCAACAATTCTTCCTTTATCAGGTAAAATTCATCATCATAAGATGTAAAGTGATCCTGTTGAGTGGTCACCTCATCTCCTCGCCAATCTTCCAAAACAACTGCCTCCCATTGTTTTGTTTTTGCCGATAGAAAAGCTGCATCCAAAATGGCATTTACCACATAGCCGTCGTAAAAGGTTTCAAGCGGGGGGCGGTTGTTTTCTATTGCCTCAAACATATCGGTGAACATGTGGGAGTATCCCAGTTCATGCGCCTCATCCCCAACAGGAAACACCCAGCCTTTATTCACTTCTGCCTTCTCTGCTACATAACCAACGCCTTTGCCGGTGGTAAACATTTCAAAGCCGGTTCGTAAAAAACCATTCAGCCATATAGTGCCTTCGGTACCCATTACTTCATCGCGTAAATCCATACCACCCCTAAACGTCCAGCTTACTTCAAACTGGCCTATTGCTCCGCTTGCATATTTTACCAGGCCAATGGCATGGTCTTCCGCTTCAATGGGATGCACCTGTGTTTCGGCCCAACACATCACCTCTACAGGCCTTACTTGTTTACCTATAAAATTGCGGCTTATTTCCACGCAGTGGCAACCCAAATCGATGAGGGCACCACCGCCGGATTTCTCTTTATCCCAAAACCAATCGCTATGCGGACCGGGGTGCGTCTCCCGTGACTTAGCCCAAAGGATGCGACCAATATTGCCATTCTTAATGCTTTCCAACGACTTTAAAAATTTGGGTGTATAGCACAGGTCTTCGAGGTAGCCACCAAAAATACCGGCTCCTTCAACCATATCCAACATACGTTTTGCCTCAGCAGCGGTACGGCCCAAAGGCTTTGTACACAATACATGTTTCTTGTGTTTGGCGCACAGCTCAACCGCTGCTTCGTGCAAATGATTTGGCAACGATATCAACACTACATCCACTTCGGGATGGCTGATGGCCTCCTCCATATCAGATGTAAAATGAGGCAACTGAAATTCTTCAGCAAACTTTTTGGCATTATCTATATTTCTTGAATAAACACTGTACACAACATCTTTACGCCGCTGCGAGTGTAACGAAGAATTATAAAAACGGGCAATGAATCCCGAGCCTAACATGGCAACTTTCATAAAATTATCAAGGTTTGGTTATGCAAATTTATTTGTATTAAAGTGGTTAATTTTTTTTACCCGGTGTTGAATAAGGTGGCTTTACAACCGCAGGCCAGGGTTCCTTCTCCAACAATCTCAGCGCTTCTTCAACAGCCTTTTCCAGTTGCAGGTCTTTGCCTTTTGAAACTGCTGCTGCAGATATTTTTTGTTCGATATCCGGTGCTATACCCATGTTCTCTCCTACCCACTTATTTTGCATCGGATCAAAAATTCCATTATCCGGTGCAGTCATGGCACCTCCATCTATAAAAGCATAATGTACGCTGGATTTCACCAATCCGCCCCAGGTGCGTGTGCCGATCAATGGTCCTACTTTCTGCTGGCGAAATATCCATGGAAAGAAATCTCCGCCAGAGCCAGCCATTTCGTTAATTAATAAAACCTTAGGCCCCAAAATACCCGCCGGAAGTCGAATGGGTTTTCCTGCGGGAACTTCATTGGTGATTGCCGCCCTAAGACGGCGTACCATCAGGTCCACCATATAATCGTCTAACAAACCCCCGCCATTAAAGCGCTCATCAATAACAGCTCCCTGCTTATCCTGTTGGGCAAAATAGTAGCGGTTAAAATTGTTGAACCCGGCACCACCTGTATTTGGCACCCATACATAACCCAGTTTTCCTTTGGACAGCTCATCAACTTTTCGCCGGTTGTCTTCTATCCAGGCAAGCTGGCGCAAGCCATTTTCGTTTTCAACCGGTTGCACCCTTACAGTCCATGAGCCTTCATTGATTGGTTTATTATTG
>JANPPB010000411.1:0-4669 GCA_031428295.1 Segetibacter sp.
GTTGAATGAACAAGTTGCGCTTCTTCTGTTTAAGGGATTGCTTCGTCGTTCCTCCTCGCAATGACGAAGTTCAACCTACTTTTCCAACACCTCCAACACTGTCCCATACAACACCTCAGCGCCCAGCGATAAATCTTCATAGCTCGCATACTCAAGCGGGTTGTGGCTGATGCCGTCTTTGCAGCGAATGAAGATCATTCCGTAATCGCAGGCATAGCTTAGGGCAAGGGCGTCGTGAAAGGGACCGCTCATGAGTTCGGGGGCATCGAGACCGGCTGCGGTGCATTGCGCATGTATAGTGTCTTTTATCCAGCCGGCGCAATAGCGGGGTGGGTTGTTGGTGTCTTCGCTAATCTCGCAGGTGAGACCATGCTTTTGAGTGATGGCTTCTATGCGGTTTCGCAACTGTGCTTCGTAGCGGTTGCGGCGATCTAGGTCAATATCGCGGAGGTCTACAGTAAAGGTTACGTGTTCAGGGATGATGTTGCGGCTGGCAGGAAAAACATTGAGTGTTGCAACACTGCCAACTGTTTCGGCACCCGGCACCTGGTTGGCAATTTCGTTTACAGCAATAATAATTTCAGCAGCACCAACCATTGGGTCTTTACGCAAACGCATGGGCACCGAACCGGTATGACCAGCCATGCCTGTCAGCTTTACCGTCCACCAAAGCGGACCCGATATGCCACTAACCACTCCGATCGGTTTGTTACTATTGTCGAGTATGGGACCTTGTTCTATGTGCAGCTCGAGAAAGCAAAAGATGCTGCCGGGTTTATATTCGCTGTCGGCAAATTTGGTGGGGTCGCAACCAAAATCTTTCAATGCCTGTTCGCGTGTTATGCCGTCTTTATCGGTGCGTTGCAGTTCGCCTTCTTCGAGCCTGCCGAGGATGCCGCGGCTGCCAAACAATCCCTTGTTGAAACGCCATCCTTCTTCGTCGGCAAACGAAATTACTTCTATGCTTCGCTGAGGTTTTATGCCTTGTTCGGTAAGTGTTGTTACGGCTTCAATAGCACACAGCACACCGGCTACACCATCAAAGCGTCCGCCATACGGTTGGCTGTCGAGGTGCGAGCCGAGCATTAACACCGGCAGTTCGGGGTTGGTTCCCTGGAGGTGACCGACGAGGTTTCCGAAGTTGTCGATGCGGGTGGTCATGCCTGCTTCGTGCATCCACGATGATGCAAGTTCGAACGCCTGCATTTCTTCTTTAGAGTGAGCAGGGCGACAGGTTCCGGTGGCGCCGAGCTTACCTATTTCGCTCATAGCTTCGAAGTGTTGTTGCAGGCGGGTGGGGTTGATTTTCATAAGTAAAAAGTAAAAATTCAAAAAAGCAATTTATGTTTTTGAATTTTGAATTTTGAATTAGAAGAGGAAGTTATGAATTATGAGTGTTAATGACCTCATCCTCCAACTCCTTCTCCAAAAGAGAAGGAGCGGTGCTGTAGAAAATAAATGAACATTGGTTCTTCCATTTCAACTTTTTGTTGTTGATTGGAAAACAGAGAATGATGTGTCACTACAAAAGATGATTTATGTTTCTGCCTGGCCTCCCTCTCCGCGAGGTGAGGGACCGAGGGTGAGGTTAAAAGAAAAGTTGATGGATGTTAGTTGATGGTTGATAGAGCTGCATTTTGACCTTTGGTAATCTTAGCGTCCCTTTCCGCCTTCGGGCCTTAGTGGCTAACAACAGATGATAGTTGACAGAATCCATCCTCCGTGTACCTCCGTGCCGCCGTGTATCTGTGGTTCAGAGATAATCGTGGTTCAATACTTATTTTTGCTGTATGCAAAACAGGCAGCAGGCTTCGATAAACAAGCCGGTATTTAAACTTAACACAATCGACGATCAGTTTAAAGCACTACCCTCACCCACACCCACAGGCGCCTTACCTTTTCATTTAAATATAAGCGATGTGGGCATTAAGCCGTCAACAAACAAGATGGTCTTTCACATGCTGGGCGATACCGGAAGTGCCAAAATGCCACAGTTTCAACAAATGGTTGCCAACCAAATGGCTGCACAATTTGATGGAGTAACCCAGCCTGAGGATCAACCAAAATTCTTATATCACCTGGGCGATGTTGTTTATCATTTCGGCGAAGCCGAAGAATACTACCGCCAATTTTTCAAACCTTACAAAAACTATCCTGCACCTGTTTTTGCCATTGCGGGCAACCACGATAGCGATGTCAATCCCAACCCCCGATCGCCTTACAGCAGCCTGGATTCATTCATGAAAGTTTTTTGCAGTAACAAGCAGGATGCTATTGACCTGGCAGAAGACAGCGATAGAAAAACCATGATACAACCCAATGTATACTGGACATTAGTTACGCCTTTGGCAACCATCATTGGTTTGTATAGCAATGTGCCCAAGTTTGGATATATCTCGAACGAGCAAAAAAATTGGTTTGTTAATGAACTGCGTAGTGCCTCTGCACAAAAGGATAAGGCCCTGGTTATTTGCATCCATCATGCACCCTATTCAGCCGATAACAACCATGGTTCAAGCAGGCCTATGATTCAATTTTTAGAGAGTGCCTTTGATGAAGCAGCGGTTTTGCCTGATATCGTTTTTAGTGGTCATGTTCACAACTATCAAAGGTTTAGTAAAAAATATCCTTCGGGAAAAGAAGTGCCTTTTATTGTTGCCGGAGCCGGTGGTTACGTAACACTTTTTCCTCTCGTGCCAACATCGCAACCGGGTTTTACCGGCAACGATGTGTTGCTCGATGATGTTAGCCTGGAAACCTATTGCGATAGCAAACACGGCTTTCTTAAAATTAGTATTGAAAAGAACGAGGTTGGCTTAACACTTACAGGTGAATATTACACGATACCTCATTATGCAGCATTGCCAACCCCTGAGCATGTTCCTTTGTTTGAAAGGTTACCATTGCAATTGAAAGATGAAATGGTAACCCTGAACCTGCTAATATTGCCTTACCTCTTGTAAAGCATTAGTAAGTCTGGTCTTCAATGTTTCATAGTCGGTATATCCATTTGCCAGTAAATGAAATTTTAGTTCTCCGGTTTGTAAAAACACGGCCGGGTAACCGGTAACCTTCAATTGCTTTACCAACGAAAATTCGTACCAGGCCTTCTCTTTATATTCTTCGCTTTTAAGCCTTTCGTAAAAAATTTCGGGGCGAATGCTGTATTTATCCAACAGGTGCCGGTAAGCTTCATCATCAGTTAAATCGCGGCCTTCATCATGCAGGGCATATTGCAAATCATTGGCAAATTCAATGCTTCTATCGGGATAAAAATCTTTAAAAATGCACATGGCAATAGCAGGCTTTTCTGAATGGGGATACCAGTCGCTATCTTCAAAATTGAAAATATGCCACAGGTAGTCGCTCCCAAACTTTGCGCCGGTAAGTTCCTCCACATTTTTATAAGCTTTTTGAATGTAGCCTGCTGTCGCAGAGATGTGAACAGGTTTATCAGTAACGATCATGCCTCCGGATAGGACTTCTGTCTCTACCGTGTCTTTAAAATCAAGGACAATTTGTTGGATCACTTTACTAAATCCATAGCACCATCCACAATAAGCATCGTAACAATAGATCAATACTGGTTTCATACCTGTAAAGATAGAGTTGCCGTGTTTTAGTAATGGTTACGAATTGATGAAGGAAGTAATGTGGTAAGTTAACAACACTATATCTACCTCGCTGATGGCATGACGCGTTTGCGGTAATACGGCTAACTGTGCCTTTGGTAATTCTTTAAAAACAGTTGTTGTTTCAACAAACGTTACTGACTTATCCCTATCGCCCAAAATCAATAAAACCGGGCAGGTAATGCTGCTAAATGTATCGAACCCCAAAGGATTAAATTGCCCGATGTGTAAAAACAGTCCGGCTGTTTTAGCAAGAACAGTCTGCCAGTTTTCGGCTGTATGTTTTGTTATCAATTGCGCTGCATATTCGGGGAACCTTTCCTGGATAATTTCAGGATCTAATTTGCCTGCTTCTTTCTCTGCAGCAGATTTATCCCAATAGAGCTTGGTACCCAGTGTCACAATTTTTTCAATCTTTTCAGGATGAGTATATGCAAGGTATAATGCAATGTAACCGCCGAGGCTGTAGCCGGCAATGTTAATCGTTTCGAGGTTCATTTCCGTCATCCAATCCAAAACCTGCCGGGCAAATCCTTCAATTGAAAAATCCTGGTCAACAGGCACCCCATTATGACCATACAGGTTGATTGAATAAACTGTAAAGTTGAGTTGTAAGTTGTTGAGTAAGGGATGTAAATCTTCTTTGGATCCAAGAGCACCATGTAGCAGTAAAATTGTTCTCATTTCATGACTGTTTTACTTTTTCATGAATATTATGACAGGTGTGCCTGGATTAATTAGTAAAGAAAATATTAATTAGAATACTGACCGCTTGACGGGGATTTAAACGATTAAGATGCATAGCGCCAAATGATTACATTTAAAAATCAATGAGTAATGCATAGAAAGTGGTGGCAGGGTAATTGCAAAATATAGCTCAACAAAAACAGCAACATGAAAAGTTTAATGATAGCCATCGTTTGCTTTGGTGCGTTAGCCTGTCAAAATCCCGAAGACAAAGCCAACCTCAAAACTGATACAACTATAGAATACCAGGAGGGCAGAACGCTCAACTCGCCGCCGGGAGCCACCTCGCC
>JANPPB010000412.1:0-5885 GCA_031428295.1 Segetibacter sp.
CACTTCAACTTCCGATGCTATTTTATTTTTTACAAGGGCAGGAATTTCAATCTTATAATCATCAGGCTTCACTTTAAATTTTGCATTACCTATAAGCCGGTTATTTTTAAGCTGTAGCGTTGCCGGCATGTCCAACATGCCCGTTACCCCGTGTAAAGTAAAGCTGCCCTTTATAGTAACATTGCCTTCACTGCTGTTATTTACATCGCCGGTATAGGTACCAGAGAAAGTAGCCTTCGGAAATTTATCGCTCTCCACATAATTCTCGTTAAAGTGAGTTTGCATTAATTGCTTTTTAAAAAGAAAACCTTTTAGCAATACCGCAAATGCAAGTTCTTTTTTACCCACATCTACAACGGCAAATACCTGCTTGTTTTGCGCTTCAATATTTTCGAGCGGTGTAGAAGCATAAAAGCT
Source organism: Segetibacter sp. (assembly GCA_031428295.1). Taxonomy (GTDB): domain Bacteria; phylum Bacteroidota; class Bacteroidia; order Chitinophagales; family Chitinophagaceae; genus Segetibacter. The sequence continues at coordinate 418 of JANPPB010000412.1, forward strand.
TGCGAACCCTGCCCTATCCAGGTATACCTGGCTATATGCCCTACTAACTATTGACAACAGGCATACCAGTAACAATACCGTTCCTTTCATTTCGTGTGATTTATCAATTGTTTAATGCACCCCTGTTTACCCATGCTTCAATTTTATTGATGTCGCATTGCGCCAGCCTGGGTTGGCCCTGGGGCATTTGCGAATAACCGGGACTGTGCTTAATTACGTTTAATAACAGGTTATTATCTACCTGCCTTTTTATCCTGGCAAAACCGTCCAGGTTCATGCCACCTTGTATGTTGCCGTTACCGTGGCAGCTATAACAATTAAGGGTGATGATGGGCAATACATCTTTTGCAAAGGTCATATTGAAAGTATCGCATAAAGGCTGGTTTATTTTGGATTGAAGATTTTCCTCGTTCTCCTTTGTACAAGATGTAACCAGTATTACCGTAACAAATATGATTACCAATCTCCTTCTTAAAATTTTTAATCGCATGTTATTCTAATTATTTTTAGGTTGAACCAATAAACAATCAACAAGATTTACATCCATCAAAAAGCCTGTACACTTGCCTTTTACCAATACTTCTTTATCCTTCAACTGTTGCATAACATTTATAGAATTGTTCTCCTTCATACTACAGTTTATTCCACCCATACCATTGCCGGCATTAATGAGTAAAACGATCAACCCATTATTGCTTTGTACCTCTGAAACCTTGCCTTTTACCTCTATAACCTTATCCAGGTATTTTTGATTTGCTTCCTGCTCATGTTCGTAATACTGCTGATAAAGTTGGTTGGCATTAATGGTCACATCTGTATGCTGCGCCGAAACATCTTTACGTGGTTGGTTATAGCGATAATAGGCTGTTACGCTTATAACAATCAATAGAATGGTAACAGCTATAAAGGCGGTGCGTTTCATAGTCCAAAATTTTTTGTTAGAAAATATTTTTTACAACCCCTGCATACAGGCCCCCACCCGATACCGGTAAGCTGCCAATACCAATACCTTTTAAAGGAATTTTTATATATGGCTGAATACGCAGCAAAGCATTCTTTGCAATTTTTTTGTTTAGACCAACACTCACGTTTAAAATGGAAAACCAATTATTGACTGAATTATCATATTTGACATACCGGGTATTTTGCTGGCCATAACTAAGATATTTATATTCATAATCTTCATTCTTCATGAAGTAAGTTGAAAAGCCAAGAGCAGAAAACCAGGTATTTTTTTTGCCTGGTTTAAATTCATATGTAACCCCAATGGGCAACTCATACATCTGGCAAAAACCATCTAATTCAATAATCTTTACATAGGCAGGTATAGGCAATTTTTTAGTGTTGAAATATTTACCCTCGCTTTTGTAAAATCTTTTTGACCACATTAAACCCGTTTCGATATTAATGTTTTTACCTGCCCGGTAGCCGGCAATAAAACCGAAACTGTAGCCAACCTTTGATACGGAACTTCCTTTAACGTTGCTTACATCAGGTCCACCAAGTAATGCCGCGTATACCTTTTTATTCCGGGCTTTTTTATCTCCTGAAATACTGGTTGTTGAAGTTGACGGGCTTATTTTTTTTTGATTTGAGGTGTCTGCTATCATGCTCATCTCAAGATGCATCACCTCATCCTGATATACCTCTCTTAAAGTAGGGTCATCCTGCAAAACAGGATCCTGATAAACTATGCCCGTTTCTGTGCCTGGCTGAGTTCTATTTTTAGTACTGGCTGCATCATTTTTATTTGGAACAATAACTATATGTTGGCCTTTGGCGTCAATTGCTTTTGTTCTTTCATTTATTTTTTGAAACGATTGGCTGCTACCTTGTACAACAGTAACAAGCGCCTGGTTTTTATTAGCTACATGTTGCTTTTGGGTGCGGTTGGTTTTAGTAGAAACCAAAGCTTCATTCTCGCCAACGAGCTCTGTTTTACCAAACTCTGTTGCTGGCTTATTTTGCGCTTTCATAGAACTGCCTCCAGAGTGCTCTCCTCTTACTTTGTTCCCGGGTTGATTACTCACCGGTAATTTAACCTTATTGAATTCTGAGGTTCTTTGTGTAGCAGTTATTGAATTGTTTGTCTTACTCCTTTCAATATCAACCAAAGGTTTAATTGCTACATCGCCTCCGGTATTTTTATAATACTTATTACAAATAAATGTGAAAGGCAATAACATTAATAACCATAGCAACCTTTTTTTATTGCTTTTAGGCTCCTTTGGTTCGCCATCTTTATTAAACAACTTAATGCCTTCGAGTACTTTATCGAAGCCGTTAGCATCAGCTTTTAAAGGATAGTTCTCAGCAGCCCTCCTCATTAATTCTTCCATATCATCATTCACATTTAACATATACTGCTTGCCTCGTTATTTTTTATAAACTTCTGTAACAACGCTCTTGCTTTAGACAGGTTAGATTTTGAAGTGCCCACTGCAATCTTTAGTTGCGTAGCTATTTCCTGGTGGGTAAACCCATCAATCACATACATATTAAAAACAATTCGGTAGATGGCAGGCAGCCGTTTTACTTCTTTTATCAACTCTTTGTATAACAAAGCCTGGTCTGACGCACTGCTTCTGTCCTGTAACCAAATAGAATCATTAAGGATACCAATCTCGGGTAAATAATGGTTCTTTCGTAAGCGGTCGATAGAGGTGTTGATCATGATAGTCCGCATCCAACCCATTAAGATCATTTCAAGATTTTCGGGCTGCTCGCAGTGAAATCTATTCAGCTTACCGAACACTTTTACAAATCCATCATTTACCACATCCACAGCGTTCTCATAACGGTAAATATACCTGAACACTATTTTCAGGCAATAGCCATAATAACGTTCATAGAGATGCTTTTGATCCCTATGATTGTTTTGCATACAACCAATGATTATAATTTGAAGGCTATCCAACCGCAGTTATGTATTTCAAAAAGTGAATACGAAAATTTGATATTTTGGTTGCCTGTGCGGCTAAAATTTCACCGACCGTTTATTAGTATTCTAAACGCTAAGAGGCTGTCTAAAAATTGAATTGACTTTTACGCTTAGATAACCCTGATGCACCGCTCCGTTGTTTTTGTGATTATAAAAAATTAACCAAAGAGATATACATAAGTTTTATCCACAGAGTACGGTGAGAAAATATGAATAATTTACGTTTAAAAATAATTTTAGACCACTTTTAAAAAGACAAAAATAAATGTAAACCTCATTCTCTACTGTCTTTTCACTTTTGTGTTGTTCAACAACATAAGTAAGGCAAAACTTAGACAAGCTACCAATGCCAAGGCTTCGACAAGCTCAGCTTGACATTTGACACACTTTTCACTTTTTACTTTTTACTTTTTACTTAATAAAAAAAGCTACCTCTTGCTGTTGCCAGTAGATGTAGCCTTTAAGTATGCTATGCAGGTTATTGCTTTACAACCTTCTCTGCCAATATTTTGCCATTCAGGCTTACTTCAATAATATACATTCCGTGTGCTAATACTCCCAGGTTCGAAATATTGACCTGGTTTTTACCGCTCTCTATTTTAGCCGGCTTCATCAATAATGCCCTACCCCTCATATCCAGCATTTTAATAACTGCATTGCCTGCTACTTTAGATGTTATGGTTAGGTTTAGTTCGGAAACAAAAGGATTTGGAAACGCTTTAACCGTGTAGGTAATTGCCTGCTCCAGTTTAAAGGCCACCACATTTGTAAGGTACCCGATGCCTGACTTATTAACCTGCTTAACCCTGTAATATACATAAGGTGCATTTACATTGCTTACGTCATCAGGATAAGAATAAGTACCTGCATTGCTGGCTTTAACAGTAGACACTTTGCTAAAAGTAACCGCATCCTCACTTCGCTGCAATTCATAACGGTCAATCTCATTTTCGTTCTGAACTTTCCATACCAGTGTTGCCAGGTTGTTGTTAAGAGTGCCGGTAAACGACACAACATTCAGAGCCAATATGGTAATACTTCTCCAGTCGCGGTCGCCACTTGCCAGCGACCGGGTAAGCTTAACATTTGAACCGGATGGGAACGGACCATTGAAATTACCGTTAGGGCCCATGTTACTGTTTGAGATGTTAAGGTATGCCTGACCAATGGCCATTAAACGAACATCAATGTTATCGAACTCATCCAGCAAACCATCGCCATCCGTATCGGCGGAGTTAATATTGCTGGCTGTCAAGGTCAGGTATTTTGAAGCTTCATTAATATCCGGCGCTCCATCGTTATCGGTGTCTAAGTCAATGTAATCCGGTGTACCATCAGCGTCGGCATCAAAAGGTGTTATTCCTGCACCGCCGTAGGTGTTTACATTAATGTCGTACACATCTGCAATACCATCGCCATCGGTATCCGTATCGGTTTTTACCATGTTGCTAAATGTTGCCTGTCCTTCTACGTTATCCGGTATACCATCATCGTCGCTATCAATATCGTAAAGGTTAGGCTGGCCTTTGCCATCTGTGTTAACCAAAACAAGTGCTCCGGTGGTTGAACTTATTACAGAGTTTGCCCATCCATTGGTTTTAGCTCCCGAAACCATTCCGTTAGATACAGTTATACCCAAACCAAAGCCTGCCTCAACTGCATCAGCAATGCCATCGCCGTCTGAGTCGAGTGAATAGAGGTTAGGTTTTGCTACATAATCAATGTTCTTGTAAGGATAACTATCAGCCCTGCCATCATTGTTAATATCACTACCGGTTTTCAACAAGCTGTTCAAACCTTCAATGGCATCTTTCCAGCCATTGCCATCTGCATCAGCAAAAGCATCCACCCTTCCATCGTTGTTTAAATCAGCAGCAGCAACTTCTAACAGGTCGGGCACGCCATCATTATCACTATCAAGGTCAAGGCTATTTGGAACACCATCGCCATCAAAATCTACATATCCAAGTCCTAAGCCCGAAGCAGCAATACCGGCCGTATAACCATCTACATTTTGTGATAAACCATCGCCATCTCCATCAGAGAAATTGTCGATAATACCATCGCCATTCTCATCTACACCAAAGGCTTCCACTACATCTGCCACACCATCATTATCGCTGTCCTTATCCCTGTAATCCATTACACCATCCCCATCTGTATCGGGCGGCGTTTTAATACCATTGAAGGCATTTGGCGAAGAGTCATACACATTTAATAAACCATCGTTATCTGTATCGGTTAAAGTTTGTGCAACATAGGCCAACTTTAACTGCCACTCGGCCATATCGGCTATACCGTCATTATCACTATCCAAATCTTTCATGTCAACAACACCATCACCATCGGTGTCCGTTGCTGTTTTACCGCCACCATAAACAAGCGGCGTGGTATCATATACGTCCACTATTCCATCGCCATCGGTATCAGTTGCCAACGGTGCTACATAAATACCAGACTGCCACTCAAAATTGTCACCTATACCATCATCATCACTATCAATATCCAGGTAATCAAGCGGACCATT
>JANPPB010000413.1:0-3439 GCA_031428295.1 Segetibacter sp.
CAATTTCTTCACCTTTAATATCTAATGTTCTTGTGAGACCAACACCCATACCAAGGTATACGGCATCATATTTCTTTTTCAGTTTTTCGAGAGATACATTTTTTCCAAGCTCACGGTTATACTTCATAGTGATGCCGCCTATGGATAAAATATAGTTCACCTCATCTTCACAAAACTGTGGTGTTACTTTATATGCTGCAATGCCATAGGTCATTAATCCGCCGCCTTTACTTTCCTTTTCATAAATGGTTACATCAACACCTTCGCGACTTAATACATGCGCACATGATAAGCCTGCCGGACCTGCACCAACAATGGCTACTTTCTTTCCAGTAGATGATTTGCGTTCAAACAACTTCCATTTGTCTTCAATCGCTTTTTCTGTTGAGTAACGTTGAAGTTTGGCAATGTGAATTGGGGCTTCATCCATGAGGTTATAAACACATGCACCTTCGCATAGTTTTTCAACCGGGCAAACCTTACCGCAGCCTGCACCAAATATGTTTGATGAAAGAATAGTCTTTGCTGAACCTTTAATATTCTCTGTCGAAATTTGCTTGATAAACTTTGGGATGTTGATGCTTGTCGGGCAAAACTTCATGCAGGGAGCATCGTAGCAAAACAGGCAGCGGTTCGCTTCCACCAATGCTGCGTCATGTGTTTCAAATGGTGGGTGTATATCGGCAAAGTTGATGGCGTATTCGGCAGGGAGAAGTCTATTGTTTAGAACCATAGTTTAGAGTTATGAATTATGAGTTATGAGTGTTGAACTCATGTTCCTGTGGTATTGGATTTGAAATATCTTTCTTTAGTTGTAAGTATAATACTTGATAGCATCTTAATTATTTCGGAACAAGAGTAAGACAAGGTGTTAAAGGCACTTTCTGACAGGTAATTGCTGTCCTTTAAGAAGGTTAAGCCAATAACTTGTTTCTCTTGCTTCTTTCAGTGCTATACCTAATTTATGAACAAAATCTCTTTTCGATTCACTTGAGATTGCTTCGTTGACATTTGCACCTATTGATGTTCCTGTGCGAAGAAGTTGTTTTGACAGCACATATTCTTTGGTTTCATAAGTGAGTTGTTTATACACAATAATTATATCTAAAGCAAACGCATAAGCTTTGCCCGCAATAATACTTTTGTTGTTTTTTACTTCACTCATAACTCATAATTCTAAACTCATAACTGTTAAAAAACTCATAACTCATAATTCTAAACTCATAACTCAACAAGCTTACCATAAGTTTCAGGTCTTCTATCTCTAAAGAATTGCCAGGTGTTTCTTACCTCTTCAATCATATCGAGATCAAACTCAGCAACTAACAATTCATCATTATCTTCTGATGCCTGTGCGAAAATTTGTCCCCGTGGATCAACGAAATATGATGAGCCATAAAACCTTCCAAGGTTCCAGGGTTTTTCTTCGCCTACGCGGTTTATGCATCCCATGAAGTAACCGTTGGCTACCGCATGTGCAGGTTGTTCCAGTTTCCATAAGTATTGAGATAATCCTGCAACAGTTGCAGAAGGATTGTAAACAATCTCAGCTCCATTCAGTCCTAATACTCTTGCACCATCGGGGAAGTGTCTATCGTAGCAGATATACACGCCAACCTTTGCATATTTCGTTTGAAAAACGGGATATCCTAAGTTACCCGGCTTGAAGAAAAATTTTTCCCAAAAACCAGAGGTATGTGGAATATGATTTTTGCGGTACTTGCCTAGATAAGTACCATCTGCATCAATGACTGCGGCGGTGTTATATAAAAAACCAGCCTGCTCTTTTTCATATACAGGCACGATGATAACCATGCTATACTTCTTGGCATATTCTGCCAATAGTTCCGTTGTAGGACCAGGAACAGCTTGAGCAGAAGCATACCATTTCTTATCTTGACCGGGGCAGAAGTAAGGCGTATTAAAGATCTCCTGCAAGCAAAGTATCTGAACACCTTTTTGTCCAGCTTCTTCAATCAGCGGAATATGTTTTTGATACATCGCTTCCATGATTTCTGGTATTGTTCCTTCGCCCTCAGTTTTGGGAAGAGACATTTGGATAAGACCAGATTTAATTATGCGAGCCATAGTTGTTTATTGTTTAGCAGATTGTAACCTAAATTTTTACCGCAGAGAAATGCAAGAGTGTTTCGCAGTGATCACAGAGAGCTCCTTTGTATTCTCTGAGTGTAATTCTCTTCTTTCTCTGTGGTTAATTATTATTCTTTATCATTAGCGTTGCGTTGTTAAATCAGTCAGTTCTTTAAAAGTATTGTCAATATTGAGTTTGCGCCGATTTTAGGTTAGAAACAATTTGAATTTTTGAGGATAAAAAAAATCATAAATTTTTGATTTTTAATTATTATGAATGCTGTGTTCAAGCAATAAGTGCGACATCTAATTTTAGTTAATGTACCTCATTAGCTGATTTGTAATTAAACTTTTTAATGGGTCTGTTATTGATCATTGCTTCTTTTTTTTTACATCTTTATTTGTTACTTTGTACGTTCAAGTAATAAGTGCAACACTATGTTTTCATCCTGCTGGGAGGGGTACCCCTCCCAGCAGGATGAAACTGAAAACCGAAATTTGTGTTGCAATGTCAAAAAACTATTTTCAGCTCACCCTGGTTCAAAGGTATCAAATTGAGGCTTTAAAAGATGCTGATCACACCCAAAGGGTGCATTTCAAATTCATCCTGCTCTCAGCCGCAACAAAGCAGCATAACCGTTTAGCAGTTAGCAGCATTCCCATCTGTGAGTTTTAAAAAAGAAACAGCCACCATTCCAACCTTTGACAAAGTGATACGTTAAGAGTTAGCTTCAAATTCTGGTGGGGTTGCTATTAATGGCAGTTTGCACCTGTCATGTCAGAAACAAAGATTGGTGAGTAGCCCGGCCCTGAAGGCAGGACAAACATCCCGTATATAATATTTTCAATACTTCTGTGCAACCTGTTGGCGGCTGTTTTACAAAACAATAAGTTATGAACAAAGTTGGCCGCAAGACCGGTGTGCAGGATTGCCAGTGGATTGAAAAACTTTACACGATGGGTATGCTGGAAGGCAGCTTCATGCCCGATTTGTTTACCGAAAAAGTTCGCCAATATTATCGTCACCGGTGAAAAATAAGGCAGCTCAACATCAAAGAAGAAGAAATCCTATTTGCAACAGGCTGATTATTACCGGGAAGGCGAAGGGTTATATATAATTGCCGCAGTGGTTTCAACTCATGTGATTAATCTAATTAAGAAAAGATGCTATGAAAATTTATAAGTACAAGAGAGCCCCGCCGTGGCTCATAGGCGTCAACTTAACTTTGAGAGTACGCATGCTATAACTTAATGATAGTAAAGGTTTCGAGGTGTTTTGGTGTTAGGTATTTTGGCACTGATTTGTTAGTGCAGAAGTTTATATGAAAACTAATGCCCGACCTCCTTC
>JANPPB010000414.1:0-2798 GCA_031428295.1 Segetibacter sp.
TTTAGCTGCAATGTGGGTTAAGTACCTGGTTAATTCTAATGAATGGGTACACGAGCCCGAGGCTGATTCTGTAAACATGAACGACTTTGGTGGTACCAACAGCGTAATTGTTTTATAAGACAACCACCCTAATTTATTTCTAACGCCATTTTGAATTTTTGCAGCGGCCACAATTAATGTGACCTTACGTTTCTATGTGCTGACCAACAGAGATAGTACCTGTTTTGCGTATCAACAAGTTTTGACCAAAGTAAACTTTGTTGTTTTGCTTTCTATAGGTTGCCAATGTTGCTAAAGGCTCGTGTGTGGCTATTCCTGTTTGTTGATTAATGGTAATCACCTTACATCGTGACGAAGCTTTTACACCTGTAAACATGGCATCGTTTATACTAAAATCTGTAAAACTGTCTTCAATAAAAGGAGTGCCGCCGGTAAACACAATGTTTGGACGAAAACGGTCCATCGGTATAGGTGCAGCAAGGCGGTTGTTTAATTCATCTAATGAAGATTGCCCTATCATCAACACAGGGTAACCATCTGATAGGCTGGTTATGTTATGGTCGTTTCCAAAAGGTTCTTCAATTTTTCGTTTTGATTGGTCGGGCATATACACCAGCCGGCAATTCATAGAGAGCATTTCCGAAAACCATTTGTCTGCTTCATCTGTAACAAATCGCACAAGGCATTGATCGTCCCAAATAGTGGCAATAGCAGTTTCAGGGTTTGAAGTAATTATTGGAATTTTAATTTTCCCCTCTTTTACTTTGTGGCTTACCAGTATATGATCGTTGTGCAGCTCAGTAGCCAATAATGCCATTTCACCATTTTTGCGTTGGGTAAGAAATTGATGATCGTCATCCACCAACATCCAGCGCCGGTCGTATTCCAAGCCACGATCGGTAATCTTTGCTTCGTTTACAGAAATGCCTCCTAAAGATTTTATAGGATAGATAAATAATTGGCTTACGGTATACATAGATTATAAAAATACCAAACTGTGGCAGGTTGCCATTGTATTGTTTAAAATATTTAGGCAGCTATAGCGTAGCTTTCACTACACACAAAAGCTCTTTTCAACTTAAGTAAATCCGCTTTAGTTCAAAGTTATCGTTGATTAATTATCGTTAATTTAAAAGCCAGCATATTACTATTGCTTCTTATAATGGGCACATAATTTCTCCACCTAATCAATCCTATTTGTTGAAAGGACCACAAAACGGGCAACATTCATTAGACCAGCTTTTGAATTACAATGTAAGTCTCGAACCTCATTAAAAGACTTTCTTTAAATCTTTTGCCCAATAAGGCGATAAAGAAATTGTAAACCGCAGCCAGGATATGACCCGGTTTTTAAAGGAGAATGGGGTAACCTATAATATTTACGGCGATCCCTCAGGCATGAACCGTACCTGGAAGCTGGACATTATTCCCTACCTGGTAAGTGCCGAAGAATGGGCAGTATGCGAAGCAGGTCTTATACAACGGGCCACCCTTTTCAATTTATTACTGAAGGATATTTATAGAGCGCAACAGTTGATGAAGGAAGGTTTGTTGCCTATGGAAATCATCTGCAATCATCCTGGTTTTATTCGCGAATGCTCTGGCATAAAACTAACAGGTCAGTAGCTTGTATTGTATTCGGCCGAACTTGACCGTAACGAAAAAAGGCGTTACCTGGGTTTTGAACGATCGAATGCAGGCACCATCAGGCTCGGGTTATGCGCTGGAAAACCGCCTTGCTATGGCTCGCATTGTTCCTGAATTATTTAACGGACTTCGTATTAAAAAGTTATCGCCCCACTACCATACTTTTCGCAATGCCCTGGTTGATTTAGCCCCGCTCAAAAATAACGATCCAAGAATTGTGATCCTTACCCCCGGCCCCGGAAATGAAACGTATTTCGAACATTCTTTTCTCTCTTCTCATCTTGGTTTTACCCTGGTACAAGGCGACGATCTGATGGTTAAGGACAATATCGGGTGGTTAAAAATTTTGGCTACGCCTGAAATTGTTGAGTTCACACTTCATTTACACCGGGTCGTTCTATTTTCGACGCCAGTCAAATCCTGATGAACAGAATATTCAACGATTTTGAATATAAACCCGGCTTTACAACAGTAAATACTCCCTTAAAAGAAGTGATTAAAGCCCGAAAGGGTGTTTGCCAGGATTTTGCTGACCTGGCCATTTCATGCATTCGCTCTGTGGGTTTGCAGGCACGCTACATAAGTGGTTATCTCGAAACGATTGCACCTGAAGGCAAAAAATAATTAGTGGGAGTTGATGCATCCCATGCCTGGTTCTCTGTTTACATACCACAATCGGGGTGGATTGAATTTGACCCCACCAATAATGTATTGCCCGGCGACCAGCAGGTTGGTTTGCCGCCCATGGTCATTCTCACATCTCCGTCAGCAAGGTCTTCATCAATCTTATACCCCAATGCTTCAATGGCTGCCCATTGTGCCTCAGTTTATGGTTTCGTAACTCTTATATCTTCATGAATGCGGGTAACAGTATTTTCAAAATCAAAGGTTACCTCGCAGGGTTCTGTAGCGCCAACTACAGGTGCAGCGCTTACATAGTCGGGTGTGCAGGCAAGGGGTATGTGTCCTTCTCCAGCAAATAAGCCTGATGTTGGGTCAAGGCCAATCCAACCTGCTCCCGGAACAAATAATTCTGTCCAGGCATGCAAATCGGTAAAGTCTTCAAGCGGTCCCGATGGTCCGTCCAGCGATTTTATATCGGCCGTTAATTGAACCAGGTAACCCGACACAAAACGTGCAGCAAGGCCAAG
>JANPPB010000415.1:0-3255 GCA_031428295.1 Segetibacter sp.
GTAAATAAAATATACGCCTTAAGTAGTCGTCTAAATTTTACACAACCCAATTGTAAAGCTACACCGCCTGGCACAGCGATAGACCTTGTGTTTTCTCTGTGCCTCTTTGCCTCAGTGGTTCAATTTTTACAAATTTAGTAAGCTGCTCATATCACGCTCAATCCTGCATTTCTACTGCCCATTTATCCCTGTCGTCTGGCGAGAATTTCCATGGTGCAAAGTTGTTTTCAATATTACTGAAGGTGGCATTCCACTCTGCAGGCGCACTGCTTTCTTCCATAATCAGGTGCCTGCGTAAGGAAACAATTATTTCGAGCGGACTGATGCTAACGGGACATTCTTCAACACATGCCTGGCAGGTAGTGCAGGCCCTTAATTCTTCTGCTGTAATATAATCGTGCAACAACGTTTTGCCATCTTCTTTAAATGAACCATTAGTATCCATGTTTTTTCCAATCTCATCCACCCTGTCCCTGGTATCCATCATAATCTTACGCGGATTTAGCAGCTTGCCCGTAATGTTTGCCGGGCAGGCAGCAGTACAACGTCCGCATTCTGTACAAGTATAGGCATCTAATAAGTTCTTCCAGGTAAGGTCGGTAGCATCTTTGGCGCCAAAGTGCATGGGTGTGTCAGACGGGGTTGTTGGAGCCAGTTCCGGCTGCATTGCATACAACACTTCATTTTGTATTGCGGGCATGTTATTTACTTTGCCCTGGGGTTGTAAGCGGGTATAATAAGTATTTGGAAAGGCCAATAAAATATGCAGATGTTTTGAATAGGGCAGATAATTCAGAAAGGCGAAAATACCAATAATGTGCAACCACCAGCAGGCCCTTTCAAGAGCAACTAATGTTGTGGCGGGTGTATTTTGAAACATTGAAGCCAGGGCACCTGAAACTACAAAACTTCCTGTTTCATGATAGCCTGCATAACCTTGTGACTGCAATGCAGTATCGGCCGCATTCATGGTTAAAAACAACGACATCAGCATGATCTCTATAACCAGTATGAGATTAGCATCGGTTCCTGGCCAGCCATCCAGCTCATGCATCATAAACCTTTTCAACTTCAAAATATTTCTTCGTACCAAAAACACCACGCAAACCAATAACACCCCTGCTGCCAGCACTTCAAACGAATTGATGAGCCAGCTATACAGCGGCCCCAACGCCGGTAAGAACAACCTGTGAGTGCCTAAAATGCCGTCAAGCACAATCTCTAAAACTTCAAGGTTAATAATTACGAAGCCTGCATAAATAATCAAATGCATTAGTGCCACCAACGGGTATTTAAACATTTTTTTCTGCCCTAAGGCAAGCAACAAAACTTTCTTCCATCGTTCTGCTGAATTGCCCCCCATTTCAACATCTTTACCCAACAAAATATTACGCCGGACGAATCTTATTTTCTTACTAAAAAACCAGGTGGATACAGCAACCAGTATGAGGAACAAAATTTGTTGAAGCAAGTGCATGAGCAACGTTTATAAACGCTAAGTTATATATTACACGTGTATCATAAGCCTTGTCTGTTTGCTTGTTGATTATTCTTATACATGTTGCTGAACTAAATGAATCAACCATCATTTTATGTTTATTTTTATCACCCAAAATAAAGACCTGTGGCAGAAAAAAACTACATATTAACCAGGGAAGTGGCCGAAAAGAAAATGCAACGAATGGCATTGGAAGTAGCAGAAAATTTGTACGGCGATAGTGCGCCGGTTATATTGATTGGTATTAAGGAAAGCGGTATGGTGATAGCAGAAAAGATGGAAACATTACTGGAACCATTGTTTGCCCCCGGCCAGGTAAAAGTAATATCATGCTCCATCAACAAAAAAGCACCGGGAGAAGTATTGTTTAGCGACGTTATGAATTTTACCGGCATGAACATTATTATGATTGACGACGTTACCAACTCGGGCCGTACACTTTTATATGCTTTAAAACCGTTGTTGCAGTTTTTGCCCAAGCGAATACAAACTTTATCGCTGGTAGAGCGGATGCACAAAAACTTTCCTGTCAAAACCGATTATGTAGGCCTGTCGGTAGCAACCACTTTGCAGGAGCATATACATGTAGAGGTAAGTGAAGGCGAAGTGTTAGGAGCCTACCTTGAGTAAAGCTTCAGGACGTACAAACTTCCTGGCTGCTACATTCTATTACGCAGGAGCTTTTAGAAAGTGATAAAGTTTACCCTCAATTTATTATTGGACAACTCCAGCGAGGGAGTAGGGAATTTAAGTGCATTTAAAAAGCCAAACGTAAGTTTCAATAGCCTGCTTTTTGTTTTAATGCGGTTAAAGTCTACATCGGGTGCCAGGTACCATTGCCGGTACCGTTTTATATCCCTTCTATCAAAAGTTATTTGCCCTTCTTTTACAGCAATATTTTCTTCTCCACCAAACATACCTTCTGCGCCATAACCAACTGCTACGTTTAACCACAGGGGCAAATTGCTATGTGGCATAAATGCTTTTAAATTGGTGCTTAACCAATAGGTTTGGCCATTGTAATCCTTAATAAATCGTTCCTGAAAGCTTTTGCCATACAATTCGTTGGCTCGTTTAGTAAGGTCGGGTGCCCCATAGCTCTTTTTGTGAAAGGAAAATTTCATACGGATGCGTTGCTCGTCCCATGCAAACTCCTGGCCTATCAATAAACCACTTCCGGCTACGTTTGCAGTAAAATCTCCCCAGCTCCATCCCCATTCGGAGCTAAAGCCATCCAATGTTTCAATAACAGTTTGATAGGCAGCTCCACTCAACCCACCCAATAAAATACGTTTGTTTCTACTTATGCCAGTCCAACGCAACATTTCCATACTTCCATAACTTTCAATGTAAGCACTGTACATGTGACCTACTTTATCCACCTGCTGCCACTCGCGGTTGTCGTTAAAAAAATGAAAGTTTGATTGAGGGTATTTACTGTACCAGGTGCTATATAAACCGGCCATGATTGCTCCGTAACCAACTATGTTTCCTGCTGCAACAGCCTGCACACGTTTTTTATTGTAAGGGTAGACTTTAAATGTAGAGCCATGGTAAATAACAATCTCTTTTTCTATTTCACCTAACCTTAAGGTATCAGCAGGCAGCTTAATGTGATCAATGTTTTTATAGCTACTGTCTCTTACCTGCTGGCCAAATGCCGGAAAAGCGAAAACTACCGCCAGTAAAAAAGAAAAAAATGTTTTCATACTTATGGGCCAAACCTACACCAATAATCGGATTGTGATTTGCCTACG
>JANPPB010000416.1:0-6134 GCA_031428295.1 Segetibacter sp.
CTGTTTACCGGCTACAGAACAACCGGCATTAAGGCGGCAGGAGCTTTACACAGGCTTTTATACGAAACCCCGCAATGAGCGGGGCAGGCTGTGAGAGGCTTACCTGATGATGTGCTAACATGCTTTGCAGGAACTCCGATATTATCGGAGGACTGTTCGTCAAAAGACCTACAGTTCATACTGTGACTCAATCTCGATAAAGTCGGGAGATGCAACAGAAAGCGTCGGACGAAGCCATAGTAGTGATGAAGTTTCTGTAATGGGAATGGAGCGAAGGGCTTTGGTTATCCAGTCAGAAATATTTTTAAACAACACCGATGATTGAAGTTTAAGTTAGAAAGTAACTTATGCAGTTGTCAGTGGAAGATGAAGAAAGAAAATGACAAAATCATTACCTGTTAGTAAGAGGATGGTGTATGAGAGCTACCTAACCGTTGTGTCTAAACAAGGAGGTGCAGGCATAGATCGTGAGAGTATTGAAATGTTCAATGCAAGCCTGAGTAGTAACCTGTACAAGATTTGGAACCGCATGACATCTGGCAGCTATTTTCCACCACCTGTACGAACAGTATTTATTCCAAAGAAGCAAGGCGGTTTAAGACCATTAGGCATACCAACGGTAAGCGACCGCATTGCACAGGGGGTAGTAAAAGATTATCTGGAACCTTCAATGGAAGCTATTTTTCACCTCAGTTCATTTGGGTACAGACCAGGCAGAAGTGCACACGATGCACTTGTTCAATGCCAGGCAAACTGTATGCAAGAGGCATGGGTGTTAGATGTTGACATAAAAGGGTTCTTTGATAACATCAGTCACAGTATCATGATGGAATTGCTTAGGCAGCACACAGCGGAAAAGTGGGTATTGATGTATGTGGAAAGATGGTTGAAGGCAGGAGTGGAACAGGAAGATGGCAGCATCATAGCAAGAACTAAAGGCACACCGCAAGGTGGTGTTATCAGTCCGCTGTTAGCTAACGTTTACCTGCATCATGCTTTTGACAAGTGGATGGATGAAGCACAACCGCAATGTCCTTTTGAACGCTATGCTGATGACATCGTAATACATTGCAGCAGTAAAGAGGAAGCCGAACAAATACTGGAACAACTGAAAATAAGAATGCAGCAATTTGAATTAACACTGCATCCTGAGAAGACAAAGATTGTGTATTGCAAAAACTATCAGCGCTCTGAAAAGCATGATAGTGAAAGCTTCACCTTTCTAAGTTATAGTTTTCAGCCGAGAACAGTGAAGGATAAGTTTAGCAGAACAAAACGCTTATTAGTGTTTAGTGCTGCCATCTGCAATGCAGCCAAAACGAGTATCAGAACAGCCATTAAAGAAGTATTGCGAACGCAATGGAGCACACAGTCATTAGAATGGTTTGCTGACAAATTAAATCCCAAAATACGTGGCTGGATAAATTACTACACAAGGTTCAACAGAGATGAAGCACATGGCGTATTTTATTATTTGAATGAACTAATCCGCAAGTGGATTAAGAACACATATAAGATACGAGGAAAGGACAAGTTGTATAAAAAGTATCAAATGATACAAGCCGAAAACCCATTGTTGTTTTATCATTGGAAACTTGGAATAAAAGCATGATTGGATAATACGAGCCGTATGAAGGGAGACTTTCACGTACGGTTCTTGGACCGGCTTGGGCTGAAATGCCCTTGCCTACTCGACTGTTTCCGAAGCAGCGCCGTTGAATGGTGTTGTCACCTGCAACCGTAGTGTGGCTAAAAAAAACCAACCACTGCCTTTGCCGATGAACGTTTCCGTTAACCACGGAACTGCCCATGCACATGCCCCCTGCATAAGAGTGATTTTCTCTATTTTTTTTACTTGAAGAAAGACGAAACAATTACCTGATTGCAAGAGCTGCTCCATTGGAGTTGCTTTAGCTTGTATCCAAAGTAAATTCCGATCACTTAAATGTTTACCATCAAATATTTTTATACTTCTGGTGGTTTTGCAATAAGCTGTATTTAATACAACATAATATTTTTGGAACATCCTGGAGCAAAATCAAACTTTGTACCTGCTGGCCTTACTAATCACCATCTCTTCATGTACAAGTTTTGCCTTTCTTTCTTTTTCTTGTTTACTATAAAGATGGCCTCGGCGCAGTTACCCGTGCTGCAATGGGCTAAAGCTTTCAATTCTCGTAATATTTCTAACTACAGTGTATATAGTAACGGCAGGTCGGTAGCAGTTGACCAGCAGGGAAATGTTTTTTCTGCCGGTCTTTTTAACCATACAGTTGATTTTGACCCTGGTGCCGGAGTTTATACCCTGACCGGCGGCGGCACTGGAGAATACGGCATTTATATTTAGAAGCTTGATGCCGACGGCAATTTTGTTTGGGCTATACAAGTACCGGTGTTAGTAGAATTTGGAAGTATCGAGATCAAGGTTGACAAGAATGGTAACTTGTACCTGGCTTCGGATTTACGCCACCCTGCTGACATGGACCCAGGGCCGGGAGTGCAAATGCTTACACCTATTGGAGCTAAAGACGCTTTTATTATTAAACTGGATGGCAACGGTAAACTGGTATGGGCAAAGCAGTTTGGCGGACCAGGAGATACCGTTCCTGACGCAAGTGCAATAACTATTGATAAGGATAACAATGTAATTGTCTGCGGTTTATTTAACAACACGGTTGATTTTGATCCGGGCCCAGCCACTTTTAATCTTACCTCAACTGCTCACCAGCAAGCGTACATTGCCAAATTAAGTGGCAACGGAGATTTTATCTGGGCGAAACAGTTCGGTAACTCACCCATTGTTTATTCGGGTGCAGGTATTGCAGACGTTGAATGCGACCCTATGGGAAACATTTATACAATGGGAGGCTTTGCAGGTGCTTGTGACTTCGATCCAGGAACTGCTATTTATAGTTTGAAGAGTTTCAGCCTGCGGGACGCCTTTATTTCAAAACTGGATGCTGGCGGAAATTTTACCTGGGCCAAAAGAGTTGGACCTGCAACAGGCGATTATTATCAACAAAATATGTCAAGAGGAATTGTACTCGACAGCAAAAATAACGTGTATACCACCGGGCTTTTCTTTGGAACACAAGACTTTGATCCAGGACCCAATGAGCATAACGTAACAAGCTTAGCCGGCACCTCAGATTTTTATCTTCTAAAACTAAATGAACAGGGTATTTTTTTGTGGGTAAATGTTATTGCTGAAAATGCAAATGGCGGTGGAGCAGACGTGGCCGTAGACACTGACGATAATGTATATGCAGTTGGTGAATTTGGAACATCCGTTGATTTTGATCCGGGGCCGGGTGAATATATAATTAAAAGCGCAGGTTATGGGGCATCAGCCTTAACAAAGTTCAGCTCCAACGGAAGCTTTATTTATGCAGCACCTTTCCACAGCATTGGTAATTATGGCTCTACTTTATTAAGGCGTTTGGTGGTGGATACTTATCAGAATATCTATATCACCGGGTATTTTGGGGGCACAATTGACTTTGACCCTACCCCGTAACTAGTCCTACAGATCGAGCCCCTTATGTGGTAAAATTTGGCAGGTGTTCTAAAATAACCACTTCTACATTAAATATAAGTACGTGTGATAATTACACCCTAAACAATGAAACGTTTGATTCATCTGGTGTGTATAGGAGAACTATTCCAAATTCTTCAGGCTGCGATTCCGTCATTACGTTAAACCTCATCATTAATAAAAAGTTTACTCTACAAACAAAGGCTATTTGCGAAGGAGCGTTCTTTTTTGCAGGTGGCGCTAATCGAACGCTATCCGGTACTTACATTGATACGTTACAAACCTCATCAGGGTGCGACTCCATTGTTTCTACCAACCTGGTTGTAAACCCAAACCCTTCGCCTAACCTGGGTGCAGACAAAGACTTGTGTGAGAACACGCAACTTGTGCTAACACCAGGTTCATTTGAAAACTATAGCTGGCAGAATAGGAGCAAGGGTAACAGTTTTACTGTTAATGGGTCGGGTGTTTATTGGGTTACCGTCACTAACAGGGCTAATTGTACAGCCACTGATACGTTTACAGTTAAATCGGTACTGCCATTGCCTGCTAACTTTTTAAAAGCTACCGATAGCTTATGTGCTTACGAGAGCCTGCACATCACATCAGCAAAAGCTTTTAGTAAATACCAGTGGTCGGACGGAGCAAAAGAAAACAAAATAAAAGTGGAGAAGCCGGGCACCTATTCGTTGAAGGTAACAGATGCCAACGGATGTGTAGCAACGGACAGCATAACCATCTTGCAAAAGCAATGTATGTTAGGCGTGTATATACCAACAGCATTTACACCCAATATGGATGGTAAAAACGATTTTTTTAAAGCGATTGTCTTTGGAAAAGTCTTATCATTTAATATGCAGGTATTTAACAGGGCTGGTCAGCTCATATTTCAAACTACAGATCCTACTAAACATTGGGACGGCCGCTACAAGGGAATAGACAATTCAATAGCAGTATATGTCTGGCAATGTTTTTACCACCTGGAAGCACAACAACCAGGTTTTCAAAAAGGTACTGTAACATTGGTGCGTTGACATTTCTACGAGCAGAAGCATGTTAGTCGCCATACACGGCAAGAACTCTTCTCGCCTCTCACGGTGCTATCACCCTCAAACATAAACAAGCAATGTGCGGTAGAAAAAACCAACTGCGGCACAATATACTTCCAGGAGATACTGAACTAAATTCAGGATATCTGCATGTGATGATGAGATGCTTCCTTTGTCCGACATGACAAGCATTTAAAGAATAATCAACGGCATTACAGAAAGAAAAGTTGTAAGTTTTAAGTCTTAAGTTCTAAGGAAATCAACGACATCAAGGCTTTAATGTTCATCATTACAGTAATTTAAAAGCTACATTGAAATACCACCCGAAATCGGGATGTCATCGATTTCGGCCTGCTTTTCTTTGTTTCTTTCTTTTGCAGGGGCAAAAGAAAGAAAGTAACAACGCAATCCAGGAGATCCTGAACTAAATTCAGGATGACGAAATAGTTACACCCCATCTTCTCACAAATATTTGGCAATAGCATTTCATTTCTGGAATCCCTTTTCCTATCTTGGTATAATAATCCTTCGCCGTGCGTACTGCTAAAAAAACACTCGTTGCAATTTTTGTATTTGTTGGTATAGTCCTGCTGCCTGTTGACAGTTTTGCCCAGGCAAAAAAGGGCAAAGCAGTAAAGCCTCCCAAAAGTTATGTTATTGATCCAAATTACTTACCCGGGCCATTGTTTAATACTGATTCCATTATTGAAATAAAACTTACCGGCAACTTAAAAGCAATCTATAATGACCGGGATGCCAAGGAGGTAGGAGAACACCCAATGTTGTTGGAGTTTAAACCTACCGAAACTTCAAAAGTTACGGCATTGCCCATAATGGTTAGAGCAAGAGGGCATTTCAGGCGCATGAAAAGCAATTGTGATATGCCTCCGCTTTGGTTAGATTTTACTAAGGAAGCCAAGCTAAAAGGAACGTTGTTCGAAAAGCAAAACAAATTAAAACTGGTTACACCCTGCCAGGGAGATAACTATGTTGTCCGCGAATTTTTAATTTATAAGATTTACAATTTGATATCGCCTCAATGTATGAGAGCACGATTGGTAAAAGTTTCGTTTGAAGACTCCATGGGTAAGGTAAAGCCGCAAACACAATATTCTATTTTAATTGAAGATGATACGAAGGCAGCAAAGCGCAATTATACTTTTCTAAAAGATGTTATGATGATTCGTATGGAAAATGTGAACTCGGCTGAGTTTACAAAGCTGGCCGTTTTTCAATACCTGATTGGTAATACCGATTGGTCGGTGCCTTACCTGCATAATATAAAACTTGCTTACAAAGATTCTACAGCAACACCTATTGCCATTCCATACGATTTTGATCACTCTGGTATGGTTGATGCTCCCTATGCAATGCCTCCCGAACAACTGGAATTATCGTCCGTACGCCAGAGAAGGTACAGGGGTTATTGCCAGCCGATGGATACCTTTAAACCTACGTTCGATTTATTTAACAAGATTAAAGACGACATCTATAAAATATACACAGACTGTCCATATATTGATGATAAGTACAGGAAATCTGCCATAAAA
>JANPPB010000417.1:0-10420 GCA_031428295.1 Segetibacter sp.
TATTTCGGGTAAAGTACAATGGTTTAGAAGAATTAATAATGAAGAGGTGAAGCTTGACTCATCGGTAACTTACCGGGCACCTTTAAGTGGAAGTTATTTTGTACGGTATGCAAATGCAAATGGCTGTACAGCGCAATCGGAGCTTTTTGAAGTAAATATTTCAGCTAAACCCACCTTACGTGCAGTGCCCGCCCCGGCACTTTGCCTTGGCGATACCATTACACTTACAGTAAAAAATGCAGCTACATTCAACTGGAGCAATGGAAGTATTAAGGATACTGCACGGGTTCATCCGCAAGTCTCCACCATGTTCTATGTTAGCGGAACTTATGGATCAGGTTGCCAATATAGCGACAGCATTTTTGTGACGGTTAATGCTGCTGTGCCACCATCTGTGGTAACAAATTTACTTCCCGTAAACAATGTATTAAACCTTGATCCACCGGTAACAGTTTCATGGGCACCTGCTACCAATGCTTCTTTCTACGATTTATATGTTTGGAATTTTGGTGAGGTACGGCCAACCAATCCTGACTACAGTAACATAGACGTTATTAGTGTAGTATTAGGAAATCGTGCTCTTGGTAAAACATATAACTGGCAGGTCATATCAAAAAATACCTGTTTCTCCACACCCGGCCCGGTTCAAACATTTACTACCTCAGCTTTACCCGACCTTGTTGTAAACAGTTACACCATACCTGATAATGCTACTGCCAATGGAAAAGTAACCATTGAGTGGGAGATCAAAAACATAGGAAATGGCGGAACCAGAGAGAAAAAATGGAAAGATTATGTATGGTTATCTGCTGACCTTGATTTGCGGATAGCTGACGATTTTCCGTTGGGAGCATTTGATAATCTTACTTATCTAAATCCGGGTCAGTCTTACCTGCAGTCTAAGCAAATTCAACTGCCACAGGGGATTACCGGTACGTACTACCTGTTTGTAATTACCAATGCAAACGATGCGTATTGCTGGAACCTGGTTGGTGAAGTTTGTGCCATCAACAGGGGCCATCACTCTATATCTTTTGCTGAAACCAATACTCAGAACAACTTTATTTACAAACCCCTAACTCTTACCCTTCCTCCATTACCTGACCTGGTGATAGAATCTATTGGTTCACCGACTGATGTGTTTTCCGGCGATAGCATTACCGTTCAATATAAAGTAAGAAATATTGGTGATGCCCCGGCAGTAGGTGAATTAAAGCAACAGTTGTATTGTCCTTTAAGCCAGGTGGCCAACCAACAGTATTGGAGGGATAATATCTACATCTCGAAGAGCCCTGTATTTAGTTTTACCACCGCACGTTTATTAGCTGAAGCACCGGTTCGTTTAGGTAAGTTTACCCAATCGCCCTGCAGGGTTACCGGCGATACTTTAAGGGTTGATAGTACCTATAATAATGCCGTGAGGGTAAAAATTCCGTATGAATATTACGGCACTTATTACATACATGTGGTTGCCAACATGAGGGGTTTCTTTGAACCATTCACCTTAAATAATTACCTGATAAGTGATAGCATAAGAGTGTTGCTGACACCACCTGCAGACCTTGTAGTTAACTCAATAACATTGCCTGCAACTGCCATAGCCAATAATAATATTCAAATTGGTTATACAGTAGGCAACGAAGGGGCTAACCCGCCCAGGGAAACCTCGTGGACGGACAGGGTATACCTGAGTAAAGAAACTACGTTTGGCCCACAGGCGATACTGTTGGGAAGTCAATCCCATTATCAACCGCCATCCGACCCGTTAAACAATAGCGAAACGTACTCGGTAACCCCTTCACTGCATATACCAAAGGAACTTTTCGGAATTTATTACGCCTTTGTATTTACTGATGCATTGAATGATGTTTTTGAATTTACTAACGATAATAACAATACCCGGAGAAGTGTAGGACAGGTAAATATTGTTGTGGGAGATCGTCCCGATTTAATCGTTAACAGCATTTCTCTACCTGATTCAATAACCAGTACAAAACCATTTAGCATTAAGTGGGAGGTTAAGAATATTGGTGATAAAACTACCGGTACAACTGGCTTTACTGACCGGGTTTATTGGTCGCAACAAAAAACATTTGATCCCGGTAGAGCAACTATTGTTGCCAGCTATCAGCACAATGCCCCAATTGGTGTAAATGAAGTGAGCGCCGGATCGGCATTTGTAACGCTTATTTTATCAGCAAAAGATTCCCTGTTTTTCTTTGTAGTAACCGACTTTTCTGATAATGTGTTTGAAAAGCTTGAATCAAATAACATGTTATTTGCCTCTGTTGGTTCAAAGGGTATTCCACCAATAATTACCATACCGCCGGTTATTACCGCGCCTATTGTAGTTAACAATGCTGTTGATTTGCAGCCGGTTTCAATATTCATAAATGGCCAGTTTAATTCGGGCCAATTGTATCCGTTACAATTGAACATTAAGAACAACAGCAGTCTGTCAACATCTGTATATTGGTTCGACCAATTATTTTTATCGCAGGATAGCGCTTTAGATGTAAACGATCTCTTCCTGAACTCTGTCTCAAAATCCGGAGTTGCGGGTAATCAAACCTATGCTACCAATACCAGCATAACCTTGCCTAATGGCATATCCGGTAAGTATTTTATTGTATTGGTAGCCGACGGAAACAACTCGGCATTTGATACCATACGTACCAATAACTACCTGTATGTGCCTATTAATATTGTTTTGACACAACCGGCAGATCTGTCTATTACCAGCTTTACTGTGCCACCATCCATGTATGCAGGTCAGGAGTATAAAATTCATTATTCAGCCAATAACTCAGGTGCAGGCAATATTGGCGCGGATAAATTATGGACTGACATGGTATATCTGAGTGCATCCCCAACAGGTTCGGTTAATAGTGTGTTAATTGGATCAAAAGTAAGAGCGGGTTTATTGGCTGCCGGAGCTGCATACAATGACAGCATTAATTTAAAAATTCCACCTAATTTCTCAGGCAATTATTACATAGTTATTGTTGCAGACGGTGCAAACGCCATTTATGAAACCAATAATGATAATAACAGGCAATCGGCCATAACACAAATAAATGTAGCCAGCCCTGCTGACCTTATTGTGAGTAACATAACAGTACCGGGCAGTGCTCAATTAGGCGATACCATCACAGCCAGCTATACAGTTAAAAACCAGGGTTCCAATACTGCTGCGGGCAACCTGAACGATGCCGTGTATTTCTCAAAAAATAATACGTTCAATGCATTACAGTCTACATTATTTGGTACTGCATTGCATAATATTTTGTTGACGCCGGGTAAGGACAGTTCGTTTACCATAACCAATAGCCTGGAAGCATTGTTCCCCGGTGATTATTATGGCATAGGCCGAACAAATATTTTGCAAACTGTTTCGGAAAATAACCTCTCCAACAATACAACAGCCTCTAATGCTTTAATGGAAGTGGGAGTAAGACAACTGCTATTAAACGTACCATTAAAGACCAGCCTTCGCACATCAAATAACAGGTATTATAGAATAGAAGTTACTGAAGGCCTGGATATGGTAGTGAATATGACCGGCAACAATGGGGCTGCTCATAACGAGTTTTATCTGGCGTACAACCGCATTCCGTCACCAAACGATTACGATGCAAAAGGCAATGTAGCACAACAGGCAAACCAACGCATTATTTCGCCGGATACAAAAGCAGGCAATTACTATTTGCTCGTAACTTCTGCATACGATCCCGGCAACCAGGAAGTTACTTTGCTGGCAAGGGCATTGTCTTTCTCAATCACATCTCTCAAGCCAAATGTTGTAGGACAAGGTGAGGTTTCTATTGCAGTTGAGGGAGCTGGTTTTAGGGCAGGCATTCAGTTTAAATTAATGAAGGGTGCTGATGTGATCAATACAGCTATCGTTCAAAAAATTAACCTGGTCAACAGCATGGAGGCAACCGTTTCATGGGATTTGACAAATGTTCCTTTGGGTACCTACGATCTGTTGGCCATCAACCCGGGAAATATTCAAACCAAATTGAACAATGCCATTACAGTTCAAAAATCAACCGGCCACCAATTAGATTATTACGTAGCGGCACCGCAGGTTTTACGCATAGGACGAAATGCATTTTACACTTTCAACTTTAAAAACACAGGTAACGTTGATATTCCATTTGTGCAGGCACAGGTAGTAATTCCTGCAGCTTCTAATTTGGTTAAGTTAACTACTGAAGGCAATGTAAAAACCAGGCAACAAATGAACCCTTATGGCGATACGCTTCGCTTTGAAAACTTTGCGACCCTTGGCGCCTTTAAACTAATACCATTCTTTACAAGAAACTTTAGATCGGGAGAGCAATTTAGCGTAACGCTGTTGCTGGATAAATTTACCCAGGGCACCTATTCGGTGGGTGCAGCTATTGAAGGTTTTTCGGTTAAGGAATTTGTACAGAAACAGTACAGCACCATCGAAGAAATGCGGAACATTGAGCTGAATGATCCGGGCCATTTTGCAAATAGTCCAGAATTTACACAACTGGCCAACAACAAACTTCAGTTCAGGCAGGTGGTGTTGAATGAATATTTTAAGATGGGCATATTGCAACCTGCAGATACAATTGGAGTAGATGGTGAGTGTGCAGGATGCGGACTTGGATTGAATACCGGTAACAGCAATGTTGCTTTCAATCCTGGCAATAGCCCAGGCTTATTAAATGTTGGTTCGGCTGTATTTGGTCCGGGTCAAACTTACCTGTGGGAGATTAATAATTATGATACAGCAGCGGGTAAAAACCCGGGATGGGATTTAATTAAGGCCGCCGGCAATATTGATATCACAGCTACCCAGGCCAATAAATTTATCATTAAGGTTTCATCTGTATCATTAAGCAATGCGCCGGGTTATTTGGCGGGATGGTACCCCGGTGTTGACCGGTGTTGGCCTATTGCCATTGCTGCCGGTGGCATTACCAATTTTGCTGTAAACAAGTTTAGTATCGATCTCAGCAGTTTCATCTCTGTCAACAATTTGTACGGTGGTTCATTCTCTGTTTCGTTGCATGGTACCGACACATTAATGTTATGCTTTACTGCCTTTGTTCCGGGTGTTGGTCAGCCGGGTGTTCCCGGGGGGCCGGGTGGTATCGGACAGCCAGGTAGTCCCGGAGGTCCGGGTGGTCCTGGTAATGGTACAACTCCTCCGGGTGCTGGTGGTCCCGGCGGTCCCGGTGGTCCCGGTGATGGCATAACACCTCCGGGTGGTGGTGGTCCTGGTGGTGCTGGTGGTCCTGGCGTTGGCGGTCAACCCGGAGGTCCGGGCGGTACAGGTGGTCCGGGCGGAACGGGAGGCCCTGGTGGAACTGGCGGTCCCGCTGGTCCGGGCGGTCCAGGCGGTCCGGGTGGTCCTGGTCCCGGTGGTCCGGGTGGTGGTGGTCCCGGTGGTCCGGGGGGTCCTGGAGGTCCCGGTGGTCCGGGTGGTCCTGGCGGTGGACCCGGTGGACCCGGTGGCCCTGGTGGTCCTGGTGGTCCCGGCGGACCCGGAGCTGGCCCTGGTGGTCCTGGCAGTCCCGGAGGTCCGGGTAGTCCTGGCGGTCCTGGTGGACCCGGTGGTGGCGGTCCGGGCGGCGGACCTGGTGGTGGCCCTGGTGGTGGTGGCGGTTCTGGTGCACCATGTACACCTCCTCCTCCAAACTTCTTATTATGCCAGGGCATTCCATGGTTGGTAGGTTGTGGCCTTACCGGATATGGTTGCTATAGTTTATTTGTTTCGGGCGGTACGGCTTTGGGGGCTGCTGGTGGTTTCGCAGCATTTGGTGTAGGCGCTTTCTTTGGCGCTGGTGCCGGTGCAGCTATAGGAGGATTTGTTGCCGGATTTGTTTGTGGCTCAGGTGCTGTTACATGTTTATCAGGTAACCTAACTTTGCCCGGTAAGGCGGTTAAATGGTTATTATGTAATCCTGTTGTTGCCTCATGCGATCCTAACGAAATTCAAGGCCCGGCAGGATACGGCCCCACTAAAATGGTGGCTAAAAAAGATGTGATGACTTATACCATTTTGTACGAAAACGATCCTGAGTTTGCTACAACCGCAGCTCAACGTGTAAGAATAAGTCAACCTCTGCATAAAAATGTGAGTGCAGGTAGCTTAACATTGGGCGATTTTGGATTTGGTAATTATGTATTCAATGTACCTGCCGGATTGTCTAACTATACTACCACATTAAACCTGGCCGATTCACTTGGCTTTAATGTACAGGTAACTGCAGGTCTTGACATTGTTAACAGAGAAGTGTTCTGGGTGTTCCAATCAATTGATCCCGCAACAGGGCTTCCGCCAACAGATCCTTTTGCAGGTTACCTGGCTATAAATGATTCAACTGGTAGGGGTGAAGGATTTGTGAGCTATAACATAAAGCCGGGGGGTGGTACTGTAACCGGTGATAGTATTGTGGCAAAGGCCGGAATAGTATTCGATATTAACCCTCCAATTGTTACCAATACTTATGTAAATATTGTGGATGCCGTAGCGCCGGTATCGTCCATCATTGCTACCTCACTGGAGGTACAGGAAAATACATTGATTTCGCTGTCGGTTGCTGCCGAGGATGATTTAGGTGGCAGTGGTTTAAAGTTAGTTTACGAATTGTATTATTCAGAAAATGGCGGACCGTTTACCAGGTACGATAGCACCTTTAGTAGTACCAAATTTAATTTTGCCGGCAAGCCGGGAAGTTTATATTGCTTCAACATTATAGCTACCGATAACGTAGGAAACAGGGAGCCCCTGAAAGAAGAGTGTAATGTTTCAGTACGATTGAATGGTGGCGGATTGCCTGTTACGTGGTTGTACTTTACCGGCGAGCAAGCTGGCAAAGACATTATATTAAATTGGGCAACTGCAACTGAATTAAATGCTGCAAGGTTTGTAATACAACGGTCCATTGATGGAAGATCGTTTACAGACATAGGTAAGGTAAATGCTTCAGGCAATAGTTCAATTACCCATGTTTACGACTTTACTGATTTGAACGCAGCACAATTGAATCAATCCAGATTGTATTACCGCCTGCGGCAGGAAGATAAAGATGGTGGTTACACGTATTCTCTAATTGTTCCTATTCAAATATCATTGGGCGGACAGCAGTTATTGGTTAGAGCCGTACCAAATCCATTCAACAATCAACTGGCATTTGTTATTAAAGGCAACGGAATAAATACCAGTAGAACCGATAAGGCCGAGTTGTACACTGCTGACGGTAAATTATTGTACACCCAATCCATAACAGGCTGGACCAATAATTCAAGAATACAGTTACGCAGCATACCAAGATTAGCCAATGGTATGTATGTATTAAAGGTTCATGTAAATAACGGGGTGGTAAACCTTAAGGTGGTGAAACAGTAATGGGGGATGGATTAGGCCTGGGGGAAGTATGGATAATGAAATTCTGTCAAGGCCGGCTAACTGAAGCCAAATTTATAATTGAAAAGAAAAGATTTTCACATAGCTAAATTTAATACGTCAGGCTCGATAGGCAGACCAAAAGAATAACTAACAGTTCAGACGGGGCTTACGTCCTCCCTTATTTTGTCAAATCACCCTGTTGTACATTCGCCCTTATTTCGGGTGTTTTGCTATAAATGTGGTTGTTACTGAAGTGGGGTATATTCAGGATGTGTATGAAGAAGGCTGGCTTTAGAAGTTTACAAAACAATATATCACGTGATGAATCAATTCTACGATTGGTTTTTTTATCCGGCATCAATTTTTCTTGTTTTTCTGTACGCCTTGCTGCAATTGCAAAGCGGAATTGGCATTCAAAGAGGTAACTACTTTTTTTCCTGTTCGTGCTTCTAATTCTTTGCGTGCCACTTTAGCCACATTGCCGCCCTGTTTTGCTACCTTCTTACTGGCATCAAAATCTTTTGGGTTCACTGCTGCCGAAATATCTTTTGTAGAAGCCTCGGCAAGCATATTTAAAATAAGTTCGGTATTCGTCATATTGTCCCGCAGGTTTTCTTTCTTCAAACCTTTCAGAATCTTATATTCTTTAGTCGTTTTATCGCTCCACGCTTTTGTAATGATGTCAGTAAGCGTAGCAAACTGAACACCTTCTTTCAACCCTCGTTTCTTCCATTCATCTGTCAACTCCTTTCGTATTTCAATACTCTTAAGCCGCTGATTAATCCAGCTTTCGGAATAGCCCAATTGCAGGTATTCCTTCAGCGCCCTGTCAATAGTGAGTTCGGGGTCTTGAATTTCCTCTAATCTTTCAGCAGCTATTTGTGCAAGCCATAGTTTAAAGGGTTCTGCCTTTGGCGACGGAATAGATTGTATAAGGCGGAAAAGCTGTTCAGTATCTGCTACATCGGTTAGTCGCATTTTCCCGTCAGGGGCAGGCAATTTCAAACCGTTACAATTTGTAACGGTTTCATTTCCCTCATCCTTCAATCTTTTTTTTAGCACACGCCAATATACTTGTGGATTAGGGCTTTCAGTTAAAACGGCAATCACATCTACGATTGATAAATACCATTTTTCCTGTTCCGCATCCCAAAGGGTTCTTACTTTTTTTTCTTCAAATATTTTAATCTCGTTTTTCTTTTCCATCAGGCGAAAAATTTATTAAGAGTTACATTCCAGCAGTTTGTTGATTTTAATTCTTGTTTTAGTTTCTTTCGGCATTGTTTAAGCAGTCAATGATTTAAGGGTTACAAAATAGGCAAAATGAATAACTTGTCTGCGAGATGCTAGGTGTACTGTATTGATCATCGTGCAGTGGGTTTGTGCGGTCGCATTCTTAGCTCTTTTGCAAGGTTGGCTTATGGGTCCGGGTTTTTTGCACCTTGCAATGTGCTGGTAATTGGGTGGTGCAGCTAAGGCAGATTCATAGGTGCTAAAAGTAGCAGGATGTGTCAAAATAGGGACAAGTGCAATTCGTATTTTCAAAGGATCTGCTTTAAGGTTAACATACCTACAAAGAGGTTGACAACCATGTTGTCAGCCTCTTTGTAGGTAAGCCATTTAATGATCAGCTACTTTATAAAAAAGAAGTTTATAACACCTGATTTACCTTGCTGCATGGTTGTAATTTAAAATTATTTCAGGAGTTCCTTCAACGCTTCGGCTGATACATTCAGCACTTTAGCTTTTGGTAAGCGTCGGGTCAGCTCCCGCCAGTTTGAGTCGGCAGCATATATTTTTTGAAGAATTGCTTTTGCTTCCGAAATCTTTTTGTTATTAGCCAGGGTGATGGCTGTCCAGTATTTCATTTCAACATTGCCCGGAAACATTTTCATTGCTGTACCATACTCCTGCATGGCCAACACCATATCATTCTTTTCTGTTGCCAGGTCACCCTTGTCCATGTGTTCATAAGCCCGATACAGCCGTAGCAACCTTTCCAATTCTTTTAAAGGGGCAATGTTATCATCCACCCTAATGTCAATCAGGCGATCACTCCATGGCGCATCGGTTGCTTTACCGGCTACCACTAATATTGCTGCAGACTGTTTTCCTCTTATATCGCCACCGGCGCCCTGCGCAGCTTTTAAAGCAGTTAATACTCTTTCAGCCAATGGCTTTCCTTCACTTGCTTCAAATGCTTTAGCCATTGCCTGGTTTACCGTATTTGTAAGCATCATGTTGCTTTGAACAGCATAATTCTTTCCAACAATGTTACCGGCGTAATCAATACAACTTTTACCTGTAAATGAGTTGACGTTGCCATTCACATCAATCATAGCCACCTGCCGTACATCTTTGCCTGCATCCTCCGCTATTAGTTGCTCCATTGCCTCAGGTGCTGTTTTGCCGCTCTTTATCAACTCCAAACCTTTTGTGCCATAACTTTTGTTTACAAAGCTTTGCGT
This sequence comes from Segetibacter sp., assembly GCA_031428295.1. Lineage (GTDB taxonomy): Bacteria > Bacteroidota > Bacteroidia > Chitinophagales > Chitinophagaceae > Segetibacter. The sequence continues at coordinate 9,859 of JANPPB010000417.1, forward strand.
AGCCACTACACCTACACCAGCTTGTCCCCAGCTTACAGCAGTGCCTACACTAAACCAATGACTTTGTACGCCAACAGCCATCTCGCCGGTGGCAGGGTCACGTGCTACAATGGAGAATGTATGTGCCAGTCCTGAATCTTTATTGTAAAATTGAGCTTGCGCTGCATGTAGTAAAATAAACAACACAGTGCTTAAGAGTATTCTTTTTATCATTTGAGTTTCTAATTTAAGTCTGCAATTTATAATGCTTTCGGATGGAAGAGGACTTTGGTGATTCTATGTGTGTAATTATGCTGCCTTTCTTTATGCTTAAATTTATCTTCTCCGGGATATCCTGAAACCTCCGTTATTCAACGGGGCAGGCAAGTTGCCAATGACACATATTATAAACAATGATTGAATTTGGTTTTAAAGTGGTGGCGTTTAAGCCTGAAAGGCTTCAATTTGATTAGCCACCGGTAAAACCGGTGGAAAAATGCAAAACAGATCTTATAACCCTGCAAGGGTTAAATTTCCCTATAATGGCATTCTATTTATTCAACCCTTTCAGGGTTATTTGAGA
>JANPPB010000418.1:0-2798 GCA_031428295.1 Segetibacter sp.
ATGGCCCAGTTTCCTTCAGAAGAAGTAGCCCAACTTTCATTTGACTACCGCACACTGGGTTTAGGCTTTGCCAACCTGGGTAGCATGCTAATGGTAAGCGGTATTGCTTACGACAGCGAGGAGGCAAGAGGTATTGCCGGAGCCATTTCGGCCATCATGACCGGCGTTAGTTACCGCACCAGTGCAGAGCTTGCAAGTCACCTTGGTGCTTTTAATAAGTTTGAAGAAAATAAGGACGATATGTTGCGGGTAATGCGTAATCATCGCCTTGCTGCTTACGATGCTGATGCCTATGAGCAACTTAGTTTGAAACCACAGGGTATTAAAGCCAAATATTGTCCTGATTACTTATTAACTGCTGCCTGCAAAGCATGGGACGACGCAGTTGAAATGGGAGAGAAGTATGGATACCGCAACGCACAAACAACCGTTATTGCACCAACCGGAACCATTGGTTTGGTTATGGACTGCGATACTACGGGTGTTGAGCCTGATTTTGCGCTGGTTAAGTTTAAAAAGCTTAGCGGAGGCGGATATTTTAAGATAATCAACCAGTCTGTGCCTTTGGCATTATCTAACCTGGGTTATTCTAATGCCGAAGTAGATACTATTGTAAAATATGCTGTTGGTAGTGGCACTTTTGACGGAGCTCCTTTCATCAACCCACAAACCTTAAGCGAAAAAGGATTTATAGCTGAAGAGATTGCCCGTTTAAGTACTGCTGTAAAATCAGCGTTCGAAATTGGTTTTGTATTTAATCGTTTTGCATTGGGCGAAGCTTGCCTGGAAAGACTGGGCTTTACTGCAGATCAATACAACGACTGGAGTTTTAACTTGTTGGAAGCCCTTGGCTTTACCGACGAGCAGATTGAAGCCGCCAACGATTACATCTGCGGAACCATGACCATTGAAGGCGCTCCTTTCTTGAAGAAAGAACACCTGAGCGTTTTTGATTGTGCCAATAAGTGTGGTCAAAAAGGTGAGCGTTACATTCATGCTCATGGCCACATACGTATGATGGGTGCTACGCAGCCATTTATTAGTGGAGCTATTTCTAAAACCATTAACCTGCCAAACGAAGCTAAGGTTGAAGAGATTGCAGATTGTTATTTATTAAGCTGGCAATTAGGGTTGAAGGCAAATGCTTTGTATCGTGATGGTAGCAAATTAAGTCAGCCATTAAGCAATAAAAGCGACAAAAAGAAAAAGGAGGATAGTACAGAGGCTACGCCTGAAGTGGCAACAGCAGATTCGAATATTGTTGACATGAGTAAGCTTACTGTAGAAGAGTTACTTGAAGAGGTGACCAAGCGCATGCACGATAGTCCAGATACACAATTAAAGCGCCAGTTGTCAAAAATTGTTGAGCGTAAAAAACTCCCGGCCAAGCGCAGGGGCTTTACACAAAAAGCTAAAGTGGGTGGGCAGGTTATTTTCTTAAGAACAGGCGAATTTAACGACGGTACATTAGGGGAGATCTTTATTGATCTTGCTAAAGAAGGTTCAACCCTTCGCAGCCTGATGAACTGTTTTGCAATTGCTATTTCAGTTGGCTTGCAATATGGTGTTCCATTAGAAGAGTTTACCGAAAAATTTGTGTTTACTAAGTTTGAGCCGGCCGGTATGGTAGATCATCCAAACATTAAGATTACTACGTCGCTGGTTGACTTTATTTTCCGTTGCCTTGCCTACGAATATTCTCACCGTACCGACCTGGTGCATGTGCTGGATAAGCCAGAGATCGGTAACCTGGGCGATGTCGAAATTTTGCCTGAGCTGAGCAGTGTACGTATAACGCCGGCAAGACAAGCAAGTGTTACACCGGTTGCCCAGCCGCAAAAAATGCACAAGGCTGTAACCGTAAAAAATGATAGTGGGCTGGATGCCGTAAATGCGGCCGCTAAAAATATGCAGAGCGATGCACCAGCCTGTAATGTTTGCGGACACATTACCCTGCGTAGTGGTACTTGTTATAAGTGTTTGAATTGCGGCAACAGCATGGGTTGTAGCTAAAAACATTAACCAAAAAGCTGAATGGTTATCGTTTAGAAATTGAGTTGACTTCCGATTTAAATATGGACCCCTTGATTCTTCAGGGGGTCTTTCATTGGTGAACCTTCTAAGTAAATAAAGTTAGGCTTCTGCTGAAATTAAACAAAGGCTTATGTTTTTAGAGGGAAGCATTATAAGAAAAGAGTTCTTAAATATGTAGACCCGACCGGACTCGAACCGGTGACCTCTTCCATGTCAAGGAAGCACTCTAACCAACTGAGCTACGGATCTGCCTGGCAAGCATAAGTTTCAATCTATTGTATCAAGTGCAGGCATCAATCTGTAATATCTTTTTCCTCTGGCCCCGCACTTGAAGTTTGACCTTCATCACTCTTTTCACCTGCCTCTTTTTTCTTTTCCACGGAACTTTCATCAAGTCGATCGGTACATATAAACGTTCCGCTTTCATTCAATATAATATCTCCTTCCTGTTCGGTTAAGCCATGTTTCTTCTTATCCATAAAACATTTTTTATTAAAGTTAGGTGTAATATATAGGGGTATAAAATTAGACTAACAAGGGTAAGATTTGCCAAGAAACTTATAAGTTAAAAAAGCCAGGTCTATTTTTTTTATTGAATATCGCTTTCAAATAAAGATATAATCTCCGCAACCTCTTACCCTATAACCACCAAATGCCGATATTAAAAAATCTGGTATAAATTGTACGATATTCTGAACGGGAGGTTTTAAATTCAAAATCCGCCAAATAATCTGTACTCCGCTAATGGAAATTTTTATTGTTTA
>JANPPB010000419.1:0-3858 GCA_031428295.1 Segetibacter sp.
TGCTAAGGTTTTGGATGCGCACCTGCTGCTTTCAATAAAGGACGAGTTATCGGCTATAAAGCCAATGACGGCTGTTTTTGATAAGTCGTATGTATACAATCTTGATGGAGAGCATGTAAAAACAGGTGCTACCAAGTACGATCTTGCTTTGCAGGTAATGGAAGACATCAAGAATTTCCAGGAAACTAATAATTGCAGCCGTGTGGTAATGGTTTGGTGCGGATCTACTGAAAAATACATTGTTGAAGCCCCGGTGCATGCCACCATTGAAAGCTTTGAAGCAGGTTTAAAAGACAATGATCCCTTGATAGCGCCCAGCATGATTTATGCTTATGCAGCCATTCATATGGGTGTGCCTTTTGCTAATGGAGCACCAAACTTAACATGCGATATTCCTGCTTTGGTAGACCTGGCTAAGGAAACAAAAACACCTATCGGCGGAAAGGATTTTAAAACAGGACAAACGCTTATGAAGACCATTCTTGCACCTGGTTTACAGGCAAGAGCTTTGGGTATTCATGGTTGGTTCTCTACAAACATTTTGGGCAACAGGGATGGTTACGTTTTAGATCATCCGGACAATTTTAAAACCAAAGAAGTATCTAAACTGGGAGTTTTGGAAGATATACTTCAACCGGAATTAAACCAGGAATTATATGGTGACCTTTACCATAAGATTAGGATCAATTATTACCCTCCCCATGGCGACAATAAAGAGAGCTGGGACAACATAGATATTTTTGGTTGGTTGGGTTATAAAATGCAAATCAAGATTAATTTCCTGTGCAAGGACTCCATATTGGCAGCGCCGATTGTTCTGGATCTTGCCTTATTTCTTGACCTTGCCAAGCGGGCCCAAATGTCCGGCATACAGGAGTGGTTGTCTTTCTATTTTAAATCGCCGCAAACTGCACCGGAACTTGATGCCATGCACGACATCTTTAAGCAATTAATGAAACTGCAAAACACCTTGCGTCATATAATGGGTGAGGATCTGATCACACATCTTGGTTTGGATTATTACCAGGAGTTGGTAGAAGCATTATGATAAAATTTCACAAACTGGTTGCAACTGCCGGTGGCATTGGATATATAGGTAAAGGCGGCGGCACTGTTGCAGCAACAGTTTGTTGTATAATTTGGTTTATGATACCTGCCGGTCAACATTCGGGTTACCGGCAGGTTTTTTTTACAATACTTGTTTGCATAATAGGCACCTGGTCATCACATAAAGTTGATGCCATTTGGGGCAAAGACAGCAGCAAAGTTGTAATTGACGAAGTTGCCGGTATGATGATTACTCTTTCCCTCATACCCATATCCATACTGAATATTACTGCAGGTTTAATTCTTTTTAGATTTTTTGACATCGTTAAACCATTGTTGATACGTAAGTTGGAACTATTACCCAAAGGCTGGGGAGTAATGGCTGACGATATAGTGGCCGGTATCTACGCCCACCTGGTATTATTGATGCTAGTTAAACTAAATGTTTTTTAAGAATGGCTACTTTTATTAAAGCCAATTTGGCATCTCTGAGTGCTTCAGCATTTGATTACGTGGTTACCATAGCCCTGGTAACTTTTTTTAATGTAGATCCTTTTAAAGCCAGTATTACCGGTACAGTTTGCGGTGGAGTAGTCAATTTCTTTATGGGCCGCCATTGGGTATTTCAATCAAGAAATGCCTTATTACACCATCAGGCTTTAAAATATTTGTTGGTATGGGCAGGAAACCTGCTTTTAAATGCCGGTGGTTTATTTCTGCTTTTGAAAGTGTTACACCTGCATTATCTCCCATCTAAAATTGCAGTAAGCCTGGTAGTTGGCTTCGGCTATAATTATTTTATGCAAAAAAAGTTTGTATTTAAGTTGCCATCTACTGATAGGTAATTTTTAAAAGTTTGGTTAGTTTTTACCAGGCTATTACTTACTCAGACCAACCAACTCGGGTTTTCAATTCATTTATCTTATAAGAAAAAGGTTGTTCTCAAAATTGCTTCTTACTGTTGCATAAACAAATGGAGATGTAAATTATTAGATAGATATTTGCACCCGTCTAATTTATAAATACAATAACTCTACATTTCTTAGTAGCATAAGAGCCGGCCGTTACATAACTTATGCCAGTAAATTGAATCATGGATAAACCTACACTACGAGACCGTCTTCAAAAAATGATCTATGTAATTATTGATCCACTGGTTAAGGGATTAATTAAGATCGGGCTTACCCCTAATACGGTTACCACAATAGGGCTGATTTTAAATATTGGTGTTGCTGTTGTTTTTATAGCTGGCGCTGAAGAAGGAGCCAGGATAGATCTTTCGTATGTAGGCTGGGCAGGAGCGCTTTTGTTGTTTGCAGGTCTTTTTGATATGCTGGATGGTCAGGTGGCCAGGCTTGGTAATATGAGTTCTGTTTTTGGAGCTTTATACGACTCGGTTTTAGATCGCTATAGCGAGATGGTGATGTTTTTTGGGATATGCTATTACCTGGTGGCTAATCATTATTTTATGAGTTCCATCTTTGCTTTTATAGCCCTTATCGGATCCATGATGGTAAGCTATACAAGAGCAAGAAGCGAAAGTTTGGGAGTACAAAATAAAGGCGGGTTAATGCAACGGCCAGAGAGAGTTATATTGGTTGGTGTGTCGGCAATAGCTTGTGGTATAGCTTCAAAATTTCTTGGTGGCGATTACAAATTATTTGTCAAGGGAATACCGTTCCATGTGTTTGAAACCATCAGCATATTTACCATTCCGATTACGGTAATGGCAGTCCTAACAAATATAACGGCCATTAAGCGGTTACGCGATGCAAAAAAATCATTGGAAAATCCGCTTCAATCTTAGTACATTTTTAGGAAGTTCAAACCCATTACCTACATACAATAATGGAGCAACCGGTAAACAACCTCACCCAAAGGAGCAATTTATTTCACAAGAAAGATATAATCATAATTACGCTGCTGTCGGTTAGTTACCTCTTACTTTCAGGATGGATTCTTGGGTTTAAAATAGACCATCTGGTGCTGGCGGTGCTCTTCAATTTTATGTATTACCTGTCGCACCCAACACGGCGATTTATCACTGGCTTTTCCATATTTATTGTCTATTGGATCGTATTCGACTTTATGAAATCCATACCGAATTATCATTACAATACGGTACATATTGAAAGTTTGTACCACGCAGAAAAAAGCCTGTTTGGTACAAATGAAAATGGACGCATCACTACACCAAACGAATTTTTTGCCTTGCATAGCACTTCTTTTTTAGATGTATTAACCGGAATCTTTTATTTATGTTGGATACCGGTTCCCCTGGCCATGGCAGCTTATCTTTTTTATGCCAACAGGCGACAATTCATATATTTTTCACTCACGTTCTTTTTCGTAAACCTGCTGGGGTTTGTGGTATACTATATTTATCCCGCTGCACCTCCCTGGTATGTTCAGCAATATGGCTTTGAATTTCTACCCCAAACACCGGGTAATACTGCCGGTTTAGCCCGCTTTGATGACTATTTTGGGGTCGGCATTTTTAAGTTTTTGTATGCAAAAAGTTCCAATGTATTTGCGGCCATGCCTTCTCTGCATTCAGCTTATCCGCTCATCGTTTTGTTTTATGGACTAAAAAATAAACTTGGAGTTTTTAATCTGTCGTTTGCCCTTATAATGGCAGGTATTTGGTTTGCCGCTGTGTATTCCAGCCATCACTATGTTTTAGATGTTTTAGCCGGAATTATTTGTGCAATAACCGGCATATTCCTCTTCAATCGTTTTCTGGTGCCTGATAAAAGGTTTGAGGCATTTGTATGCAGGTTCTTAATAAAAATGAACACCCCTGTTAAGTAG
>JANPPB010000420.1:0-2079 GCA_031428295.1 Segetibacter sp.
CATTTTGGAAGACACCGGTTATATGGCCCGCATTAGTTTTTTAAGCGATAAACTGATGCGTAAAGTAGGGTTAAATGGCAAGAGTGTGATGCCCATGATTAGTGGCTTTGCCTGTGCCGTACCTGCCATAATGAGTGCCCGTAATATTGAGAACCGTAAGGAACGTTTGCTCACCATTTTGGTTACGCCGTTAATGAGTTGCAGTGCCCGTTTGCCTGTGTATACTATTTTGATCAGCCTGGTTATTCCGGAGAAATTATTCCTGGGTTTTTTAAGTTTGCAGGGCATTGTTATGATGTGTCTGTACTTATTGGGTACTGTTTTGGCTTTGCTGGCGAGTTATGTTTTTAAATGGATTATTAAAATAACTGAGCGTAGCTTTTTTATATTGGAGCTGCCCACTTACCGGTCGCCACGTTGGAAAAATGTAGGCATTACCATGGTGGAAAAAGCCAAAATCTTTGTGGTGGATGCAGGTAAAGTAATCATGGTTATTAGTTTGTTGCTATGGTTCCTGAGTAGTTATGGTCCCAGTGAACGGATGCAAAAGCTAACGGCACGCTACGAGCAAATGAAGCAGCAACCCGGTGCAAATGAGGGTGAGATAGATAGAGCATATCGTTCAGAGAAATTGCAAAACTCCTATGCGGGAATTCTTGGAAGTGCTATTGAGCCTGCCATTACTCCCCTGGGATATGACTGGAAGATTGGCATTGCACTGATTACTTCGTTTGCGGCAAGAGAAGTGTTTGTGGGTACCATGGCAACGTTGTACAGCGTTGAAGAAAACAATGACGATACATCGCTCCGCCAAAAAATGGCCGCTGCAAAAAGAAAGGACGGAACAAAGGTGTATACCCTGGCAAGTGGATTAAGCCTGATGGTTTTTTATGTACTGGCCATGCAATGCATGAGTACGCTGGCTGTTGTAAAACGCGAAACCCGAACCTGGAAATGGCCCATTGTTCAATTGGTGTACATGACTGTTTTGGCTTATGTTATGAGCTTGTTGGTTTACCAGTGGTTTAAGTAGGAAGAGGGCCAAGATAGTAGTGAACTATTTACCTGGAGCATACATAAAATAAGTCAATGACATTAAGGAGAGCAGGCAGTTTAATACCTTACACATCAATATCCCTGATTTATTCCCCTAAAATTTTTATAGAATGGTAATTGTGTCGATAAGCATTTCATTGTAGCGCAACAGGAGTAACAGCAACAAACCGTGAAGAAATATATCTTTACTTCCTTGAATTTTTACTAATGACAACGAAAGAAAATATTATTAGAGCAATAAAATTCTATAAGCCTGAGTTGTCAAAACTCGGAGTTCATAACGTTGGCTTGTTCGGATCCTATCTTAGGAATGAGCAAGCAGAAACAAGTGATATTGATTTATTAATTGACTTTGACCCCAACAAAGAAAGCTTCGATAATTACATGGCCGTTTACGATTTGATAGAAACCATTTTTGAAAATGAAAGGGTTGAGATTGTAACTAAAAATGGATTAAGCAAGTATATCGGGTCTCATATCTTAAATGAAGTGGAATATGTCTAAAGAACCATTAGAATTCCTAAGACACATTTCGGAGGAATGTTCTTTTATTATATCGGTCAGCAAAATGCTAAAAAAGGATCAGTTTCTGGATGATGAAACTTTAAAAAGAGCAATAGTTAGAAGTTTGGAAATTGTAGGAGAAGCCACAAAAAAAATTCCGGTCGATTTTAAGATTAAATGGAATTCTATTCAATGGAAGAACATGGCAGGAATGCGTGATCGGTTAATACATGATTATATTGGAGTAAACTATTCTATCGTATGGGATGTAGTTAAAAATAAAATCCCTCAATTGTCTGAACAAATTGATGAAGTGCTCAGAGAATTCCCCGGCAATTAATTTTTTATTATAATCATCATGTTGTTGCATGAACCAGGATGAATACATCCATTGGTCAAACTCTGGATTTCTTTCTATTAACTCTCACTCCTTCTTCTTTTTGGTAAAGCGAATTACACTGCTGATCTGTTCGGTACTTTCAAGATAGGCTTCATATCGGTTGATGCCTACCATCGCAA
>JANPPB010000421.1:0-4940 GCA_031428295.1 Segetibacter sp.
CATAGCCCGTTCTTAGGTTTCGAAAATATTTGGGCAAGCCTTGAAATCTTTAATTTAATCGACAGGCCAAACACCATAAGTTACCTGTTGCTCAAAGACTTCGCAAACAATACTTTCACGCTTCCCAACCGGTTAACCCCCCGGTTACTCAATTTAAAATTGGTGGCAAAATGGTAGGCGTTTAATTCCAAAAATTTCAGTTTACTAATGCTGAAAGTTTAACCCCGCTTTCTCATAATAAAAATTGCCGTTAGTGGTAAAGTTGCATGTAGGTTTCACAACTAATTCACAACATGTGTATAATATAAATTAGATATTTACTTATTGATTTTTTAAATTTGGAAAGAGAGGGATGCTAAATTTCGCCAGGTAAAAAAATTACTTTTTACCGGCTCATTAACGATAAAAACATACTAATTGACAGACACTATAATTAACCTCGAATCAGTCAATCCCATCGAATTTTTTGGAGTAAATAATGGCAAACTCGATCTGCTGAAAAAAAAGTTTCCATTATTGAAAATATTAAGTCGTGGCACCCAGATAAAACTAAGTGGGGCTCCCGAGCAAATAGAAAATGCAAAAGAGAAGATTACTTTAATTGTGCAATATCTTGAACGCAATGGCCATTTGAGTGAAAACTATTTTGAGCAAATATTGGGAGGTGATGATGCCGAAGTAGTAGATCATTTTGTGGACCGCAATCCCAACGACATTTTAGTGTTTGGGCCAAATGGTAAAACCGTAAGGGCACGTACTGCCAACCAAAAGCGTATGGTTACTGCTGCCGACCGTAATGATGTTGTTTTTGCCGTTGGCCCCGCCGGAACCGGTAAAACCTATACAGCAGTTGCACTTGCAGTAAGAGCATTAAAAAATAAGGTTGTCAAAAAAATAATATTGACAAGGCCGGCTGTTGAAGCTGGTGAAAACCTGGGCTTTCTGCCCGGTGATCTAAAGGAAAAAATTGATCCCTACCTGCGGCCATTGTACGATGCATTAGACGATATGATACCAGCCGATAAGCTCGGATATTATATGAGTACCCGCACCATTGAGATTGCTCCTTTGGCTTATATGCGTGGCCGTACTTTGGATAATGCTTTCATTATTTTGGATGAAGCACAGAACACGAACGATCTGCAGTTAAAGATGTTTTTGACCAGGATAGGCCCTAATGCTAAAGCAATTATTACCGGTGATCCAACCCAGGTTGACTTACCTAAAAACCAGCGCAGCGGTCTTGAAAAAGCATCCCGCATTTTAAAAAATATTGACGGTATTGCCCACATCGAACTGGATGAAGAGGACGTAGTACGCCACCGCCTGGTTAAAGCGGTTATAAGAGCGTACGAAAAAGATAAAGAAGCAGAACCGGTATATCTCGATAGCCGTTCCAGATAAAAACAAAGGCTGCCAATTGGCAGCTTTTTTTTGGGATGCCAGTAATTTTTCCGGCCATCAGTTGCCCTTACAGAGCTTTTCATTACCATACTTTTATTGTTACCTTTATCACCTAACCAATGTTGAATGAGAAAATTTATTGCGGTGATATTTATTACAATTGCTTTTGCCTGCGGAGATGGCCAAAAAGATTTTACCCCACCCGAAAATGGATTGGATGCCGGACGAGAGTTTATTGAAAATTCTTTGAAAGGCAGGTTTACCACTGCAAAAAAATACATGCTCCAAACCCAGGAAAACAATTTTTGGATTGATAAGGTTAGCAAAGAATACAATCAATACTCAGAGAAAGACAAAGCCGGGTATAGCAGTGCCTCCATCAACATAAAAGAAATTAACGACGTAGTACCCGATAGTGTAGTGGTAATTAATTACAGTAATAGTTATGTCAATCGGCCGCAAAAGCTTAAAGTGATTAAATTCAATGGTACCTGGCAGGTTGATTTTAATTATACTTTTGGAGCTAACTGATAACAGGTTTGCTGCAAATTATTTTGCAGACAACCATTCATATTTAAAACCCATCTTGAACAGCAGATAAAAAACAGAACTTACAATTATGAGCCAATTAAAATTAACCAACGTTTTGCATCCATGGCATGGAGTAAGTTATGGCGATATGGCACCCAGGATAGTTAATGCAGTTATTGAAATACCACAGGGATCGAGGGCCAAGTACGAAATTGATAAGCCGAGTGGTTTACTTAAGCTGGACCGGGTCATTTACTCTTCGTTTTACTACCCTACCAATTATGGTTTTATTCCCCAAACGTATGGCGATGACAAAGACCCATTAGATATATTAGTACTCTCAAGTTTAAGCATTGTACCTATGTGCCTTGTAACAGCCAAGGTTATTGGGGTTATGCAAATGGTTGATGGCGGCGATGCAGACGATAAGATTATTGCCGTTGCAGCTCATGATCCTTCCATTAATTACATAAATAATATTGAAGAACTGCCTAAACACTTTTTTGAAGAACTCCGCCACTTTTTTGAAGAGTACAAGCGTCTTGAAAATAAATCGGTAATCGTAGAAGAATTTCAGGATAAGTCAACAGCGTTGCGAATTATACAGGAAGCTATAGATCTATATAAAGAGAGTTTTAAAGACGAAGCTGACTCAACCATCAAACTGCTATCAAAACATTAGGATGCTTTGATTGGGTTAAGCTTTTGGCTGATATATAGTTGATTAAAGGGAAAATCAAGGTAATTAATTCATGACTTTTAGACATTTTCGTCATTCCGAACTTGTTTCGGAATCCCTTGAATTATGGTGTTACAAGTCCAGGGGATGCTGAAATAAATTCAGCATGACGGCTCTCCTTTCAAAATGTCTGTTTAATATATATTCTTAAGTTAATGACCTTGGTACCGAAATCATAAAATTTGGTGTAGCCCCTATATTTTTTTGTGACGGATGAAATGCTCTCTGAACGTATACCAGGGATATCGCAATCTATCCTGGTAGCATCCTTTTTATAATCCTTAATTTATGGGTGCGTAAACCGGTCTCTACATTTACGATGCCCTGGTGGTCTATGGTATCTATTCTTACCCTGCCCGATGCATGAATGATGGTTTCCTGGTCAAGCAACATTCCAACATGAGTGATCCTTCCCTCTTCATTATCAAAAAAAGCCAGGTCTCCTAATTTTGTTTCCTGTAAAAATCCGATTGCCTCACCTTGCGAAGCCTGTTGGTAAGCATCACGCAATAAAGGAATACCAATAAAACGAAATACGGTTTGGCAAAAGCCGCTGCAATCAACACCATATATGGTGCGACCACCCCATAAGTAAGCGGTATTTAAAAATTGCATAGCCATCTCCTTCAACAACTCTTTATCGTTTAAATGCTCGCCTGGTGCTATTAAATTGCCTTTGTATTGTACATTATAAATTTCCCATGTGGCTTTGTTGTTTTTAATGTGTCCTAAAGAGCAGCCCAATGGTAAGTGCATGCGCTTACTGTTCAGTTCTACTTCATTGGTTCTGCCTGCACTTAATACTTCTGGTGATCCCTTAAACTGGCTTGCATTTATTTCAGCTAACTGGCTTCGCTGACACCATCCTTCATAGTCGTCAAACAAATATTTTACCTGCACAAAATTGCCTTCCAACCCAATAATTTCAGCCACGTCACCAAACAATAATTGGCTTACCTGCTCGCTGCGATGAGATGCTGTAGCACGCATTGGGCAAACAGGAACAATACACACAAGATGGGGCATGTTATTTTATTATGTTTGTTATGGATTTAAATACAAATAGCATCCTATAAAAATATTTCCTTTTTTAGCGTGGATAAAGATGCAGCCGTGAATATCGAAGATAAAGAACTACTGGAGAAGTACTACAGGGACGGCAATAACCAATGGCTGGGTCTGCTGTTACAACGGTATACCCTGTTGCTTTTAGGCGTATGTATGAAATATTTAAAAAATGAAGAGGAAGCAAAAGACAGTGTACAACAAATTTTTATTAAGGTTATAATAGAAGTAAACAAGTACAAGATAGAATACTTTAAAAGCTGGTTATACATGGTGGCAAAAAATTATTGCCTCATGAAAATAAGAGACAGCCATGGCAAGATACCTGTTGAACTGAACGATAATGTTGCTACCCATCACGCTGACTCGGATAACCGCCACGAGTTAGTTGATAAAGAAATTACCCTGTCTTATATTGAAGAGGGCCTGCAACATTTGAATGCTGAGCAGCAACAATGTGTAACTTTATTTTATCTTCAAAAACAATCATACAACCAGATAATCGCCATTACCGGGTTTACCACTTTACAGGTAAAAAGTTTTATACAAAATGGCAAAAGAAATTTAAAAATATTTGTAGAAAAGAAACTTAAAACAAGGCATGCCTGACTGGAAAGACATATTATCGGATAATGAAGAGCAACCTGCTGGTGATGAGCTGATGAATTATTTAAAAGATGAATTGTCGGAAGATGAAAAGCACGAGTTTGAAAAAAAGACTATTGATTCAGTATTTGTAAACGATGCTGTGGAAGGATTGAATACTTTGGAAGATAAGCAACGGCTGAACCAATATGTACAACAACTAAACAAAAATCTACAACAGCAACTAACTACCAAAAAACATCGCAAACAAAAAAGGGCTATTACCAAAAACCCCTGGATATACATTACTGCGGTCATTCTCCTGGCTATATGTGTCCTGGGCTATTTTCTTATTCACCTCCATATCTTAAATCAATAGCATAGCCTTATTGCCTGCACAAAGAAATAATCAGTTCCTTGTGCTCAGGATAAATTTGTGTTAGCTCCCCAGCCTTTGCTAATTCAAAATCTGCAAAGTCAAAACCCGGCGAAACTGTACAACCTGCAAAACAATAACCCGTGCTTTTAGCGGGCCGGCTGGCAAACCAACAACCTGCCGGAACAATGGCCTGCATGGTTTCCCCATTTAAAATATCAGCGCCCAGGTTTATAAGGG
>JANPPB010000422.1:0-6243 GCA_031428295.1 Segetibacter sp.
AACAACAAATTTCTGATAATGATAACCAACCCGTACAACAGAGAAAAAGGCAGTAAAAGAATTCGAAAAGATTTAAGTAAATAGAAGTTAAAATTCATACAACTGCTGTGGGGTGATACAGTAATTTAAAGGTATGTCAAATTGATGGGCATCCTCAATTTTGTCAATGGGGCCAAAGTACGAGAAGCCTATGGCAATTACATTTTCCCTGCATTTGGCAAGAAACCTGTCGTAAAATCCTTTACCATAGCCTACACGAAAACCTTGCTTGTCAAAGGCCAGCAAAGGCACAAATACAATGTCCAATAATGCAGCATCAACTTCCTCACCATTAACCGGCTCAGCTATGTTGTATTCATTGTTCATCATCACCGTGGTTTCGTTTATTAAATGAGCCTGCATAGTCAGTTGCTCTAAGTTGATGACCGGATAAGTAATTTTTAAATTGGGTATTGATAGTTGAATACTCTTACTAAAAAGATAGGGATCGATTTCTGCGCGGTCTGCCATGGGATAATAACTGAGCAGCCACTCCACGGCTTCATCAAACGACAATCGCTGAAATTGGATTAATAGTAGGTCATCCAGCTTTAGTATTTGTTGAGGTGTTAAAGCCTGCCGTTTTTCCCTATACACTTGCCTGCATTGTTTTTTTGTCATGCCTCTTTTCTAAAATTCAACTGGTGGTTTGAAAGATTAATGATTATAAATCGTCATTCAACATTCAAGGTCGTTTACTTAAGAAGAAACTACTTCAGTATCGTTATAAGTGAGCCGTCCTGCTGAATTTATTTCAGCATCTCCTGGGATTTTATTGCAAAATTTAGGAGATTTTGAATTGAGTTCCAAATGACTCCACTTAAGTAAACGACATTGATTCAACACCATAAATTTAATGCCTGAGCTTTTCCAGAAGGGCTTCCCGTATCTGAAGTGCCAACTTTTGAACAACCTCTTTATTAATGCTGCTAAATTTTGGTATCGAGGCAAGTAACGGGTATCCGCTCCAATGTGCAATCTCCTCTTCATAACCGGCTGACTGGTCATTAAAAATCCAGCCCATCACAGGTATATTCTTTTGTTTACAAATTGCTGCACTCAACAGCGAATGATTGATGCTGCCCAAATAGTTTTGACTGACCAAAATTACGGGTGCTTCTAATTTTTGAATTAGGTCAGTTATAAATTCGTGTTCGTTTAATGGAACCATCAAACCACCTGCTCCTTCTATCACTAAATATTTGTTGCTTACGGGCAGACTTTTAAATGTTGTTTTAATGAGGTTTATATCGATGGTAATTTTTTCTTTTTTAGCAGCAAGATGCGGCGAAGCAGGCATCCGGAGCATGTAAGCCTCCGGGTGAATAATGGTTGCAGAATTGCTTAGCAGGTCTTTCACCCGCAATGCATCGGTTCCGTCCTCATATCCTGCCTGTATAGGTTTCCAATAATCAGCTTGCAAAGCCTCGGTTACAATAGCCGAGACAAGCGTTTTACCCACCCCTGTGCCTATGCCTGATATAAAGATTGGAAGCATTTATAATTAAGTAAAAAGTGAAAAGTAAAAAAAACTGGATGGATAGATTTGTATTTCTAACCCTTAACCGCAGTAAAGAATGTAAAAATAGTAGTTCCATAATTACGATGGAAAGAGTATCCCGGTGTTTTTTCATAAGCGTTACGCGGGGTATGCTCCAGCACAAAATAACCGCCTGGCTTAATCATGTTCTTAGCTACAATAATCTCAGGCAATTTATCAATACTGCCCAGGGCGTATGGTGGTCCGGCAAAAATAAAATCAAACTGGTCGGTGCACGTATTAAGAAACGAGAAAACTTCCATCTTCAGCACTTTGCAATTTTCTATTTTAAGTAGCTCAATTGTATTTTTAATAAAGGTGAGCATGGCGGTATCCTTTTCAATAATCGTTAAATCGGTTGCACCCCTGCTGGCCAGTTCGTAACTAATGTTACCTGTTCCGCCAAATAAGTCGAGTGTTTTAATGCCTTCCAAATTCATGCGATTTTGGAGGATGTTAAACAGCCCTTCCTTGGCGATGTCGGTTGTTGGGCGGGTATGCGGCATGTTTGCAGGGGGATTGATCCTTCTGCCACCAAGCTCTCCTGAAATGATCCTCATATAGCCAGATTAAAAAGAGGCGTAAAATAATGCAATGGATATTGATAACCGGTCAAATTTATCTTACCCAACTGAATGGTTTCAATAGTAACGTTTTTAAAGTATTTCAATAACACAGTGTGTAGGGCTGAGGGAATATCAATTACTCCACTTATTCTTATAATCAATTCATTGGCATTTAATTCCAGTTGTTTTATTAGGTTCAGCCAATGATACACCACATCTTCGGCAACCTGGTACTGATAGCACCGCATGATTTGCAATTGTTCTTTATGAAAAACTGCAACTACAAAAGATCCTTCATAAAAAACAACATTCATCAGCACATCCGGCTTATTCTTTAACAGCAACCATTTTTCAAGCAGACGGCTGTAAGTATGCCGCGTTTTGCTTATTGCAAAATGTTCCTTTAAATAATTACTGATGGTGGTTTGATACCTGTAGACATTTACCGGGCCTTTGTTTTCGAATATCTTGTCGTAGCCTGTTGAAAAGCCGAAGCCCTCGCCCAAAGTAGCAATAAGGTAATCATCAACCAACTCTGCCCTGAACAAACTGGCAGGTATTAAAACATTACAGTCGTTATTTATAAACAAGGTTATGGAAGCATAATTTTTGCCCAGCAGGGCAGATAAATCTACAAATACCTTAAAAAGTTGATCAGGATTCTGGCTTTCTTCCTCGGTGTAGGTAAACCATTCCAACGCCTGCACGTTTTCAGCCCTGCTTTTAATTACCAGGCAAATATGATTGTTCCCGGTTTCAATAATCAAATGATCACTGTCATCGGGTTGGTAATTATCGCTGGAATAAATGCTATATTTTTTATTGGCCATGTGCTGCTTTTGCGATGCAAGTATACAAATTATTTACCGGCATAAAATGGTATTATACCCCTCCGCTAATTTGCCACAAAGCGTATGGATTTGCAGAAAAATAAAGGACTCAATACAAAATGCGCAGTGCTTCGGCACTTATTTTGTTTTACTGCTAACCATAAGTGCTATGTTAAGATTAGGCTTTGCTGCAGTGGCAAAAGGCATTTTTGGATTTATAGAATATGCAAATGGAGTACCTTGCACCGCGTTTAAAAGAATGATATGTTAGACCTGTCAAATTTCGATCCCAATGTAGCCGGTAATCCCAACAACAACATTTTTGGAATGCCCTCTACCGAGGAGGAAGCCCGGGTGGTTTTGTTACCTGTACCCTGGGAGGTTACCGTAAGCTGTGGAGCAGGCACCGCCCGTGCAGCCGAACATATTTTTAAAGCCAGCTTGCAGGTAGACCTTTTCGACCCCGATAATAAAGATGCCTGGAAGGAAGGTTTTTTTCTGAAAGTTCTTGACCGCAAGCTGTTACTAAAGAGTGATTACCTACGGAAAGAGGCCGAATTGTACATCAACTTTATATCAAAAGGCGATGTGGTTGATGGCAATAAATTTATGTGTAAAAGCCTTAAAGACATAAACGAGGGCAGTCTTTTTATGAACAACTGGGTGTACGAAAACACAAGGGAACTGCTTAAAAAGGACAAACTGGTAGGCCTTATTGGTGGCGACCACAGCACTCCACTCGGTTTTTTTAGAGCCATAGGCGAAAAATATGGTGAGTTTGCAATTTTGCAGATTGATGCACATGCCGACCTGAGAAACGGCTACGAAGATTTTAAATATAGCCATGCTTCTATTATGTACAATGCACTTGCCGAAGTACCTAATTTAACTAAGCTGGTGCAGGTTGGCGTAAGGGATTACTGCTCTGAGGAGTATAATTACATTTGCGCAAACACCGATCGTATTGTTACCTACTTTGATGCGGAAATTAAAACCCGCCAATACGAAGGCGAAATGTGGAAGAGTATTGCGGACGAAATTGTTAATCAATTACCTCAAAAAGTATACTTCAGTTTTGATGTGGATGGCCTTGATCCAAAACTTTGTCCAAACACAGGTACGCCCGTTGCCGGTGGTTTTGAGGTGGAGCAAATCATCTACCTATTTAAAAAAGTAGTTTCATCGGGCAGGCAATTAATTGGTTTTGATTTAAATGAAGTAGGTGTGGGTGAAGGGATTGATGCCAATGTTGCTGCGCGAATATTATTTAAACTTTGTAACCTGCTGGTTAAAAGCAACGCTCCAGTAATGGCCTAAGCTTTCCAACCCCGAAACTATAGTTCTTATAAATGGTATACGATTACCTGATAA
Source organism: Segetibacter sp. (assembly GCA_031428295.1). GTDB lineage: Bacteria > Bacteroidota > Bacteroidia > Chitinophagales > Chitinophagaceae > Segetibacter. The sequence continues at coordinate 4,347 of JANPPB010000422.1, forward strand.
CGTTAAAGCGGCCCGACTATAAAATTATTGACCTGGTAAGCCAATTATTGTACTTAGTTGCTTTTGCTACTTTTATCTTTTTTGCAACCAGGTCACCGGGTATTGTAAATGTCTATTGGCTTTCGGCCTTAATCGTCCTGGTTATATTTTTATATCTGAAGACTAAGGCATCAGGAAAAAAAAGGGTTTATTATACTGCAGGTTTAGCCATTGCAGCTATCACTTTTGCTGCAGGACCCAATAGAAATCTGTTGTTGTTTTTCTTTTATGTTGCCTGCCTGTTAATTGAAAGAGAATTGAAATTTCATAAAGAAATAGGATTAACCGAAAAGGATATTGTCTTCAACACACTTCTTAAAAAGCATTACGATTGGGCTGATATGAATAATATGCTGATCAAGGACGGCATGCTTACGCTGGACTTTAAGAGTAATAAAGTGATGCAAAAAGAAATTGAAGGCGATGTATCAAAAGAATTAGAAGAAGAATTTAATGCATTTTGTAAAAAACAGGTTGGCAATGAAAAATGAATAATGAATAGTGAAGAGTTATGAGTTATGAGTTATGAGTTGAGAATTATGAGTTGAGAATTATGAGTTATGCATTATGAGTTCCAAACAGTAATTAAAAACTCACACATCTTTGACTTTTCACCTTTCACTTTTTTTGACTTTTCACGTTTCACCTTTTCACATTTCACTTTTTCACGTTCGACCTTTTCACTTTTACCACGTTTCACCCTTTTTACTTTTTAATTTTTACTTAGAATAATGCACTCTCCCTACATTTTATATTCAGATGGTAACGGCAATATTTTTGAAGATACCAGTCTTTATGCAACCGGCCGCACGGGGTGGGATGCAGTGCCTATCCCTGCAGACGAATGGATTGAATTACCAGAAGGCGGACAATTATACGAGTTGCCCGGACGCAGGGGAATTGGGATAGATGTTGAAACAGGCGACATGAGGTTGTGCGAAAAAGGTTGGGCAGTAGCCGCATTCATTCCACCTGCACATACCGGTTTTTACCTGGCAGCTTACGAAACAACACCTGAAGCACCTACCCTCCCCCTATTTTGTTATACAGCCGCAGGCTGGCAAGATGACAAGTTTTATGTACCTGCCATAAGAATTGAGCAGGATATCAGGCAGAACAGCAGCGGTTACGATGAAACCACGGTGACTGCCGGTGTTCAAAAATTATTACAAACATACCCTCATAACCGACTGGTAGAGCACCTTGCAAACAATTGTGCACTTACCTATAAATGCCCCGCCGCCCGTAACTTTTTTATAGGCCGCTGGGAGTGCCCCATCCCTACATCGCCAGCCTGCAATGCCAATTGTTTGGGTTGCATTTCCTTTCAACCCGAAGAAGAAACCATTGTTTCTACACAGGACCGATTGACCTTTAAGCCGACTGCACACGAAATTGTTGAATACACTGTTCCGCACCTTGAAACTGCGCCTTACCCAATTGTGAGTTTTGGCCAGGGTTGCGAAGGTGAACCTTTATTGATGTGGCAAACCCTTCGCGAAGCAATTATTGAAATACGCAAGCACACATCCAAAGGAAGCATTAACATTAACACCAATGGATCTATGCCGCAGGCTGTAAAAGCTTTGTGCGAAGTAGGGCTGGATAGCATTAGAGTTAGTTTGAATAGTGTACGCAAGCATGTGTACGATCCGTATTACTGCCCCAACAATTATAAGTTTGAAGACATTATTGAAAGCCTGAAAGTAATGAACAGCTTTGGTGGCTGGACCAGCATAAACTACTTTGTTTTTCCGGGTATGACCGATAGTGTTGAAGAATACGAAGCCCTTAGAAAAGTTATCCGCGAAACCGGTTTAAAGATGATACAGTGGCGCAATTTTAATATTGATCCCGA
>JANPPB010000423.1:0-7186 GCA_031428295.1 Segetibacter sp.
AGCCTTTTCAACACTTACGCCCATAAGGGCTTGTATGGAATTGCCGGGCATATTAAAAGTAAATAGCGAAGGGACAGGCTGCTGAATGGTATGGCCCATAGCTAACAGCCAATCGTACATGGAGCTTTTAGGATAACCGCCGCAGGCTACCACTACATAACCAGCCTCTATTATTTCGCCATTTCCAAACAACAACGAAAAACAATCTTCATTTTTGACTTTTGTCCCGCCGGTGGCGGGATGACTTTTGACTTCCTTCACTTCCCTGTTCATTAAAATTTCAACCCCATATTTATTTGCTTCGCGAAGCAAACAATCGATAATGGTTTGCGAACTATCGGTAATAGAAAACATTCTGCCGTCGGCCTCCGTTTTTAAAACCACACCCCGCTCCCGGAACCAATTAACACATTGGGTGGTATTGAAAAGATGAAAGCTTTTCTTTAAAAACCGTTGACCTCTTGGATACTTTTTAATCAGGTTGGAGATTTCGAAGCAAGCATGGGTAACATTACACCTTCCTCCACCACTTACCCTAACCTTACTTAATAATTTACTGGTTTTTTCAACAAGGATAACCTGCAACATGGGTTGTAAGCGGGCAGCATTTATGGCACAAAAAAAGCCGGCTGCGCCACCGCCTATAACTACGAGTATTTTTGTTTTAATATCCTTAAGTAATCTATCGTTCATTATTACAAAAGTAACATTGAAGCAAGGGTAATAATGATAATGCTTACAATTGAAACAAAAGCATTAAAAACATTTTGCATTTTTATAAGACGGGATTTTTCAATTAAATGCCTTATGGGTAATATCATTTTGCAACTTCTTTTAAACATTTCCCTGAACGGAAAGCAACTATATATTTTTGTTTTAAAATAGGGTATGCCCCAAATAAAGCCGCTCCAATTGTTGCAATTGAAGCGGCTAATAAACAATATTTAAATGTTATATTTTTTGCAATACCAGCTTAAGTACACCCTGGCTTGACCCATTGTATTTTACAATCATGCTTAAAGTTATATAACCGGTGCATGAAAATACATACCCTGCTATATCGCCTGCGCTTGCCCCCTGGGCAGTAGCAGTACCGGGATAGTTATTGGCAAAGGTTACCAGTGGAACCTTAGCTGTACCATTTTTAGGATCAACATTTACCACTAAGGGGTTAACCACGTCGCCATAATTTGGATTGGGCCAAACTTTACTAAGGTTAATTTGGTTTGCTGCAGGGCCATCCATCACCTTAACTATATCACCAGGCGACCAGTCCTGCCAATCATCCTGTAAAACCTTATAATTGCCCGCCATATTACCAGTAAAAGGACAAGTTATGTAAGCCTGCCATCTAAAAACAGCGTTGTAATTAGAATTACTCTCCAAGGCACCGGGTGTGTTTGAAACATCGAACTTGCGGCCATCCTTTGCTATAACCTGATTATAGAAAGTATAAAAATTTCCTGGACTTAATGCAATTGGTGCTACTCCTAAAGCCGTAGCAACCTCTTGTTCAGTAGCTGATATCTCGGTGCCTTTGCCCGTAAATGGTATTTCCTTTATTTTTTTCCACGCCGATGGAATGGGGTTAGCTCCTTTCACAACATATAATATTATTTTATCAACATCTATTCCATATTGATCCACGGTAATACCAACCTTTGAAGAAGGTACATTGTAATCAAGGTTTAAGTTGATATTCGATAATCGTATAATGTAGGAACCTATACCTAAATTTTGAAAATCTGCCAGAGGGTTTTGTATCTCTGTTTTCTTACAGGAAGAAACAATGATGCCCAAAAACAAGCTTATATAGAGTGTTATTTTTTTCATGTTTCAAATTTTTATTTGATAAAATTATCAGGGTTAGTGTCCCAAAATACTTTGTTGGCAGCTACACCCGGATTTTTTTGAGCAGGTGCATTAATGTTACGGTTAACATATACACTTGGATAGCTAAACGACCGAATGAAAAGACCTGGATTAGGTGTTGTTTTTACAGGTTGCATGTTATTAGGACTTCCTGTTCTGCGATAGTTGTTATAAGCTTCAGTACCATTACCCCAGGAAGCAATATAATATTCACGCATAATAATGTCCAGTTTTTGGCTGTTATTAGCAGTATCATAATTTGCTAAAACTGTATTAACATAGGTATCAATATTAGCCTGTGAAGGTATAAATGAAGCAGGCACCGTATAATTAAGAGTGGCTGGAAAATTGATAACTTTAGCAATAGAAGCTTCGATGCCTTTTTTAAGTAAGGTACGGGCATCTCCATTTATCGTAAGACCTAATGTTTGTGCAGCCTCAGCCTGTAAAAAATAAGTGAATGAGGATATCCAAATCGGATCGATGCCTGCACCTTTTCCTCCCCTTGTGTTATCTACCGATGTTCCCTGGCTGGCATCAAACTCGCCACCTGCAGGATACATACCCCAGGCAGTTCGTAACGGACCGTCCGGAGGCGTGCCTGAAGCATCGCCATGATCACGTCCCCAGTATCCTAAACCTACCAGGCAAAACGGCATTTCAACACCATAATGTCCAGGTTTAATTTCGATGGTGCAAGGTGTGCTTGCTACGTTGGCATCGGCATAATTAGTACGCTGACGGTAGAAATAATACCGTCTGCGTGGATCAAGCGACGTAACAGCACCTGTTCCTGATTTTTCAACAGCCACTACCCACATAAAATAGTTGGCTATAAAATCGTTTACGCTATTGCTGCCTGCATTTGAGTTATTGTAGTTACTGGCATAATGTGGATGCCTGCTGTCCGGAGTGTTATTCTGACTACCATAACGGAACACAAAATCCTGCACCTCGTTATTAATCAGGTTGTTTTCTGTTAGCAAAGTCTTTATCTTATCGCTAACAGTATTATCTACCAACCTTGTTTGTATATAAAATTTTAGCTTCAGTGTTTTTGCTGCTGAAATCCATTTTGCTTTATTGCCTTTGTAAAACAAATCATTTGTCGGCCCTGCGGCAGCTCCTGATTTACTAAAATTACCAATAGCGCTATCTAATATAATTTGAATTCTTTTATAAACATCTGCCCCCTTATCAACCTTAGGATTTAATATAGCCACGCCCTGATCTGCTTCACTGCTGGGAATATCACCAAAAAGATCAACCATGGTACCATACGTGTATGCCTGTAATACCTGGGCTATACCCGCCTGAGTGTATTTTTTTTGTTTGATAGCGATAGGAAGCAACGCATCGGTATTTTTTATGACACCGGTATATGCCGTTGTCCACATGCCATCGAACGATGTGGGAGAATAGGCATTGTTATACAATGGCCCAAACATTTGTTGTTGTCGGGTTAACTGGCCACCAAAATCAGATGCAGTTGTATAAACACTGGTAAATGAAATTTGTGCCTGATTTAATAACAGATCTACGTTGGCAAGCGAAGGGTCTACTGAGTTAGGATTAACCAACAGGTCATCCAACTTTTTACAGCCACTAAGTATGCATATACTTAAAATGAGTATAAATAATTTATTATATTTCATAAAGGGAAAATTTAAAATGTTACTCTTATAGTTGCTCCGTACCTGCGCGATGAAGGACCTGTAAAAAACTCAAGTCCTTTACCATTGCTTACCCCAAAACCTGATGTTTCCGGATCAAAATGAATATATTTCGGAAAATTGGGAGCATAGTACCAAAGGTTGGTTCCCGATAATGAAAATGATACCGAACCAAAAGGCAGTTTCTGCAATATTTTTTGAGGAAGCATGTAAGACAGTGAAGCTTCTCTTAAACGTACAGTAGTAGCATCAAAAATTCCAGCCTCATCGGCCGATCCACCGGCAACTGTATTGTTAAAGTAAGCTTCTGTAGAACTTATCTGGATATCATTTACTGTTTTATCGGCTTTAACCCCTGGCAAAATTACTGGTAATTTTCTGTCAAACTCTGTATCCCTTGTAACCCCTCTACCAAGTAGCACACTTGAGGTTGCTGAGTACATATCTCCCCCCTCAGTATATTCTACCTGCACCCTAAACGACAATGCTTTATAGCTTAAACTGGTAATTCCGGTAAGCTTATAGTCGGGGTTAGGATTTCCCAAAATGCTTGTTTTATTATCGGCAAGATACCAGCCATTTGATGCTACAATCCTTTGTCCGTTATCCGCTCTCTGAAACGCTGTTCCTTTTATTACCCCAAGAGGCTGACCATTAATAGCAAAGTTTCCAAGGTTGGTATAACCTGCAGTTCTTATTTCAGCAAGATCAGCCGGTATATCAGATACCTCGCTCCTATTGCGGCTAAATAATCCATCCAACTGCCACCTCCACCTGTTGTTTCGTACAACTGTATAACCTAATGCCATTTCAATACCTTTATTGGTTACTGTACCTGCATTTATACGTTGTACCGTATAACCAGTAGAAGGATCGAGATCCCTGTCTAATAATTGGTTATTGTTGATCCTGTCATAATAAGTAAAATCGACCGTAACCCTGCTTTTAATAAATTTTCCTTCAATACCGGCTTCAAACTCCTTAACCAGCGATGGTTTTAAACCTGGGTTTGGAAGCCTGTTGCTAATGGAGTTGGTATTGATAGACGTCCCGGCACCATCAACAAAAACCTTGGTAGCAATACCTAGTACAGGCCTTGTTGAATAAGGATCAGGAAATTCGGCGCTGGTCGCATAACCTGCACGCAGCTTTAAATAATTTATGTTTTTATTGTTTTGCAAGGAAGAAAAAACTGAGGTAGGAATAAATGAAACACTTGCGCTGGGATAAAAGATGCTCCTGTTTGCCTTTTCAAGGGCGGATGTTAAGCCTTCCCGTCCACCAATATTAAAATACAAATATTCCCTATAACCTATTATTGCCTGAGCATAGGCACCAAGGGTTTCTAACTCAGAGCGATAATCCATGGAGGCACCACTTTCTGATAATGGTTGGTGATTAATGAAATTGGTATGGTTCAATAAACCATATACCAGTTGTTGAGAACTTAAAATTCCTGTTTGCTTAAAAATATCATTTCTAACATTCACACCGGCATCTACATTTAAATTCCAATCAACATTTAAATTGGAATTATAATTAAGAATTAGGTTTTGATCCCAAATGGTATTGTTGGCAACCGATGTGCGCATTATGCCATCGGGAGTGTAGGCGCCACCCTTATTTTGAGCATACAGTTGGTTCTCGCTGTAATTATCGTAGCCAACCCTGTAGCTCAAACTAAGATTTTTAAGAAAATCATATTTCAATAAGATGTTACCATACGCCCGGTTAACATTGTCTTCTGTAAACGAATTTCGAAGTGTCCATCGTGGATTTTGTATGCCATTATTTGAACGGTAATAAACATGGCTATGATCCAGGGGGTTTTCCCATGGCAGACCTTGAAGATCCACCGATGTTGGCGTATACATTACGTCGCCAAATATTGAAGCATTTGAAGCCGAACTACCAAAACTTGTGCTGGTTGGTGGTGCCTTTACCTTTGTAGATACATAGTTAAAGCTTGCACTAACTGTAAAGTTATTTGCCAGCTTGCTCATGCCACCCAAACCAAAATTTAATTTTTGAAGTTCGTTTCCATAAGTAAAGCCAACATCATCAAGGTAACCAAAGCTTGCATTAAACCCATTGCCACCAATATTTAGTGATGTGTTGGTTACACTACCCTTTCTAAAAAAATCTTTTACGTTGTTCTTGTATTGTTTGTAATAATAAGGGGCTCCTACCAATTCAGGAAAAGCTGAATTTAATGCAGACCTGTCGTAAGGGTGACGAACTACCACAGGAGGATCGCTAAATGCACCGCCCCAGTTGCTAAAAAAGGTAACCCCGTTACTTAAGTCAAAACCACCACCATACTTTGTATTGTATTCTGGCAGGTTAGCTACCTGGTTTACAAAATAGGATTGTGATAAAGTAATTTCAGTTTTCTTGCTTGTTTTACCGGCAGAACCATTTTTGGTAGTAATTAGTATAACACCATTTCGCCCAAATTCGCCATACAGCGTAGTTGCACTTAATCCTTTTAATATACTAACGTTCTCAATGTCGTTGGGGTCAAGATCAAGAAAACGACTTGAGGTCTGGTTTCCATAAGTAAAATTAGAATTGGCGTTGGTTGATCCATTAAAGGGTACTCCGTCTACAATAAACAAAGGTTGGGAACTACCCGTGATTGTACCTATTGCACGGATGGTTATGTTGGTGCCACTTCCTGAAAGCCCACTTGAATTCAAAATATTAACACCTGCTGCCTTTCCTGTTAATACACGGCTAATATCACCTTCAGGTCTTGATTCAAGGTCTTTTTTCCCAACGGTAGAAACGGCATAACCCAGTGCCTTTTTTTCTCTTTTAATTCCAAGTGCAGTAACCACTACTTCACTTAAATTTTGAACATTTTCCTGCAAAGAAATTGTTACTGTTTCCCCAGCTTTTGCTTTTAAAGTTTGATTTAAAAAACCAATAGAGGTTACCTCTAATGTTTCTTCTTTTTTCGAAGTTTTAATGCTAAAGCTACCATTACTAGTGGTTACTGAAGAAGTACCGCCTTTAATGGCAATAGTAACTCCTTCCAGCGGTTCTTTTGAGGTATTGTTAATGACTTTTCCTGTAATTACTCCCTGTGCATAGGACGTAAAAGACAGAAACAACACAGCCATAATGAACAAAATTGTTTTTCTCATGTGCATTTGTTTTGGAGTTTGGAAAAAACGCCTGCTACGCGAAAACCAAAAAGCCATGCGTAGATTTAGCATGGCAGGGCATCTCGTTTCAGACAAAAACAAACTTAAACATTATTCATAATTTAACAATATATTTTTTGCTTACCACGATAAATGAAATAACTGGAAGACCAAATTATTTATTGAAATAGAGAATAGAACCCCGCTAAAATATTGAGGCGCAATAATTAGTAAATCAAGCAGGATAACTTCTTAACTTAAATTTTGTGAGAGATGAATTCAGTCTTAAGGATAATTTAAGGTGACAAAATTTACTCGCAAAAATCTTCGAATGTCACTTCAATTCAAATAAGAAGAATTCAGGCTATTATTAGCACGTTCAGCCATTTCAATTTCAACAAAAGTAGAAAGAATATCAGGCTTGTTCCTTTTAATACAAACTGTATGCTCGTAATGGGCGGAGGGTTTTCTGTCTTTTGTTCTAACAGTCCA
>JANPPB010000424.1:0-3779 GCA_031428295.1 Segetibacter sp.
TTTTAATTCCCGCATGGGTACTACAGACATTGTATCTGATCTAAAACCAGTATAGCTTATTACTAATCTATCGCCATTGTGTTTAATATTAAAAACACCGTTCTCGTCTGAAGTTGTTCCCGAATTTGTACCCACCCAAACAACACTTGCACCTGCCAATGGTTTAAATGCGCCTTTATTATTTTCTTCTAATACAACGCCTTTAATAGTATGTTCACCGATTGATTGAATTTGTACCTGTGTGGTATCTGTTTTAACTATTATTGATGATGTGTCTTTGGCTGTTTTCATGTCCTCCATGCTTTCCATAGACTTGTAGTAACAGCATTTCGGTAAGGCATTGTACACAGCATTATTAGCCTTTTTTAACCATGTGTCATGACCCACAGCTGCAATCTTGTTGTGTATTTTATCTAATGAAATTTTGGAAGGCTCATAGGTTAGCGAAAGAATTTTTGTATCAATATTCCAATCAGCATTTTTGATGCCTTTTACTTTTAATGCACCTTCTATCCTGCGCTTGCATTGTTGGCAAACACCAAATACTTTAAATGAGGTTGCGCTATCGGTGATTGCAATTTTGCTATCCTGTGAATAACCCGCTGTGCCTGCTACAAGCAGGCATAACATAGCTATGTATTGAATGAGTTTCATTGTATAATTATTTATTGAGTAAAGCACCGGGCTAGTTTACTAACCCGATGCTTTTAATGGTTAGCTTTTCTTTATGTAAGGCTTTGTTTTTTCCTGTGTCATATCCATATCGCATTTAGGACATTTACCCGGCATGTCACTGGCAACATCAGGATGCATAGAGCAAGTGTAAACGGTCTTTCCTTGTTTGCTACCCGTTCTGTCTACTACTAATTTTGAAGTGCATTTAGGGCAAGTGCCAGGATTGGCGCTAACAACATCAGCATGCATAGGACAGGTATAAGTATGGGTTACCTCCGCTTTCATTTGCTCCTTTTTTGACAAGGTTAAATCCATATCGCACTTAGGACATTTGCCTGGCTTTGAACTAACTACTTCCGGATGCATTGGGCAGTTGTATTTGTACTGTATAGTAGTGCCCGATTTTGGAGATTTGGAATTTGCTTTACTCTTTTGTGCATTAGTGGCAAAGGTTGCCAAGATTGCAACAATGATTATTATTATTGATTTCATGACCTTGATTTTATAGAATTTGTAAGATGATATGCTAAGCAGCAGCGCTACTTACCATTTTAAAAATTGAACAGTTATTTGCAGGCTATTGAAAATGCCTGTAAGCTGGAGTGGGATATAAAATCAAACCCTGAAAACGCAGTTGGAAATATAAATGGGGACGCCTGTATGTAATGGCGGTGAAAGGCTACCGCTAATAACTTGAACCCTGTGAGGTAAGAGTAAACTTTGGTAGATGGACTTGAAAAAAACAATGTCTGTAAAATGTTTTACAGGAGTTGTAAGATCAACAGTTGTAAGGTGCTTATCCTTTACTTTAAAGAATTGATATTTTGTTTTGCAGCATCCGTCCTTACTATCCCCCTTTCCACATTTGTCTTTTCCTTCATCAGCAACGATAACAGTTATTGATTTCAATTTGCCACAGCAATAAAACTCCTTTAAGCTAACTCCAAACGCAGACAGGGAGTAAATGCTTATAAGTAATATGAGGACAATTTTTTTCATGTTTGTATAGCAAAAGTAACGCTGATTTGAAAGTTGCAGTTGTAGTATAATGGTTAATATTTATAAAATTATTTGTTTCAGTGGCAAATGATTTTAAAATTGGTTAATACGGTATTTAAATTTATACAGTTGAAAAGCGGTAAAGTTTACTTAAATACTTTGTTCAGCCTGAATGGGAGGAACGTTTGCTCCCGCATCCCATAGGCTCCAACTGTTGATGCCTAATATGCCTAACTTGAAGTAGTCTTTAACTCATATATTTTCTGCTATTATTTAAATTCAAGTCGTAGTCTGATCTCATTTTACCTCCGTAATTGTGCTGTGGAGGATTACATGCGGAAAGGAAAATTCGATGTTTGCTAAAAGAGCCAGGTCAGGGCAAACGCATTAAAACTGGTTAGCCCTACAAAGTACGGTTAAGATATACTCGTTGTTCCATCCACATTTCTTTCTTTTGGTCTTTAAACTAAATTTCTTTACGCCTCTCCTGTAATCGTATGATTGCAACGTATCCCTTCCAGCAAGTACGTATTGTATGGTATAAAAAAGCCACTATTGCAGGGGCTTCCAATTTTGCGGGAGAATCTGAGAAGATACCAGACCACTTAAACTATCAAAGTCTTTACGCATATCGGTATTACCCAGGTACAAATAATAATGGCACATCGATGAAAGATGCAGCATGACTTAATCAATAAGAGCTTTGAGAAAATCACTGCTGACAGGCTGGTTAAATAATAAGCGCTTGCCATCTGCAAGCAGCAACTCCACATGAGGGCTGGAAATATTTACAGAAGTAGAAGGTTGTATTTTCAGTGGAATAAATCCTTCATCTTTTGCCGGCAACTGCAAATCGCGGAAACACTTGTACCAATAATGAAAGACATGATAGGCGATCTTATGTTGCTCGCAGTTTTGCTTCTAACAAAGTGATTAATAATTAGGATTGCGATTTATGTAGTAAAATATAATTGCTGCACTTGCGAGGGTAGCAATTATGATCGCTGCAATCCACCACTTATCTTGCTTCAGTACCGGCTCCTCAATCACTTCCTCATCCTTAATCCAATCATCGGGTGGTGGAGCAAGAGGTACTTCCTTTATTTTAGGTGCTGGTGCATCCTGTTGGTACAAATGCTCAATGGTAACAGGTGGATAATATCTGCTAAGCACCGTGTCTGGTTCAAAACTTATTTCTCCCACATTATTTTTAACCAGGGTTCCCATCCCGGCCAAGTCAACACTTTGCTTGTTGTTTAAATCGTTTTTTAGCTTGTAGGTAAAATCATGAAACCGGCGGATGGATTCCCATTCCTGCACCTTAAGTTCGTTACTTACAAATTGAAAAAACTTTTTGTCGGCGCCGGTAGTTTTCTGTGTAAATTTTATTTGAGGAACCGGTGGATGAATAACCTTTTGGTCGGCATCAATCCTGGCTGTGGAGTGTGATAACTGGAACAAGCCAATGCCCGGTATACCCACCTGCCTGTTAATGCGCAGGTATTTATAAAAGAGATTGAACATATTATTTGCCGGTTTGAGCAAACGAATATACAATTCCTCCCAAAACATTAAAGCCCAACACCTCATATTGGTTCCAACGCTGGTACCTGTTGTTGAAAACATTATTAAACTGAACCCACAAATTCAACCTGGGCATCACTGTAAATTCTACTCCTGTGTTTAAGTCGAATGCAGCTTTTGATTTTTGAGAGGAGCCTGCTTTATTCCTATAGCGGGCACCATCCCAGGCAAACAAATCGGTTTTAAATTGAAGGTCTTTCAGCACCTGCCACCTTAGCGAACCGGTAACTTCAAGTGGTAAAAGCCCCCACGGCTTCTCATTATTTTGTAAGCCGGTGTATTGGCTAATGGTGGCCCCCGCCAACATAGAAAACTTCTCCTGTACGGTGTACCCCACCTCACCATGAAGCCGTAATGCTTTCATTTCAGGTTCATATATAGTTACAAAACTTTTTCCATCAATATTGTCATTTGCCAACAACACCACGTTTGAATAATTAAGGTAAGCCACCCTTGCATTGTAGGTTAAGTGGCTGCCGGCAGAGCCTTTAAAACCTGCATATTGTTCTTTGATTCTTGTA
>JANPPB010000425.1:0-2388 GCA_031428295.1 Segetibacter sp.
TGATATCTTCTTCTACTGTTGTGGATTTTTCCTGCTTATTGTCCGAACTTTTGCACGATATAGCCAGGCTAAATAATAACACGCCGATGAAGTATTTTTTTTTCATACCGCTTAATTTGCAAAAGCCGTGCCTTAAAAAAGTTATTAGTCAATAGAAGTAAGCTATTAGTCATTGGTCATTGGTCAATAGTCAATAACAGGGTATGATTGGGTTTCCTGCAAAAGCTTGTTCGATAGCATCCATTATAGAAAAAGCCCTTTTTGCGCCCTGGTATCAATGTAGCTTATGATAATAGCAAAACTGGTTGCTCCTTCTTTGCTATAAAAGAGGTATACTGCAAACTTTTTAAGGTTTGTGCCGTATTGGGTGTATTGCGGCAATTTGTTTTAAGAGATGAAGGAGGAGCTATTTATGTGCAGTTGCCGAAGGTTGAGGATAATGCAAACAATAATATATTTTTTATAAAATTAAAAACTTAGTATGCCATACGTTCCTTTTTACCAGTATTTACCTGCTGTTGCAGAGATGGAAACCAGGGTGATAACCTTAACCACGTCAGTAAACGAATTTGGATTACCTGCAGGGCAATATGCATTTGTAGAATCGTTTTGTAATGAATGTGATTGCAGGCGGGTATTCCTTAATGTTATCAATCCAAACTTTAAAGAGCCTGTTGCTGTAATAACCTGGGGCTGGGAAACCAAACAATTTTATTTAAAGTGGTTTGGTAGCAATGATGAAGATGCTATCAAAGAAATGATGGGAAGTTCTCTTAGCATAATGAGCAAACAATCAGCTATTTCACTAAAAGTATTTAACATGTGTAATCATTTATTATTAAAGAATAATGATTACACACTTAGGGTTAAAAAACATTATGATTTATTCAGAAAGGAATTGAAGAAAAATCATAAATAATTGTCGTTCTGCATCCTGCGGTTTCAGACCAACAATGCATAGTATCCAAAGCAAAGAAATTGCGATAGTAGATAAGCCAGTCGCAGTTGTCATGTACCTCCCATCGATTACCGAAATGTTCCACCGGACCAATCAGGCCTTACATATTAGCAAAACTGCGATGACCAATAGACTACAACCTTTCAGGTTTCCAACCCACTAGTATGCCAGGGATACACTGCCACGCTGCTAATGAAATACTGCCTTTGAACCGAGCGTGGCAACGATGCTTTATAGTAGCAATACAGCCTGGTACATAATTAATTCCATCATGCTAAGTACAACGAATACAAATAAGCATTGCTACATAAATTTTTATTGGATAGCTGCTACAAACAGGCATTTAAGCAGCCGGCTCCGGCTGGGGTTGCCACCACATCTGGTGCTATTGACATGGCCGGGAATGCGCCGTATATTGGTTTCTTTTTCACCTTTTAAAACCTCCCGTTATGATTATCGTTCACGACATTTTTATCTGCAAACCCGGTAACGCTTCTAAGCTGGCTAAAAAATTTAAAGAAGGGATGAGCGCTATGCCAGAACTTGTTCATGTTATGACAGACATGGTAGGGCAATATAATAAGGTGGTAATGGTTAGCCAGTATGAAAACCTGACCGCCTACGAGCAGAGCTTTGAAAAATATATGCAACATTCAGAAGAAATGAAAAAAATGCAGGAAGCCATGGAGGGATACCACGATATGTATCTTACCGGAAGCCGCGAAATTTACCAGGTAACGCAATAAGTACATATTACACTTGCTGGTTGGTAGCTTGTTCCACCTGATACTTTCTTTTATCACGTGGTGAAGCAGTGGTAGCATTTTAAAGAAATACTTTGTACGGTGGCGAATTAAAATCGTCATCTTTTTTATGCGATGCTTTACACTCCAAGTTGTATTGTTTCTTAATACAGCCAAACAGAATTTGCATTTGTTTATAGGCGTACCTCTTCTGTTGTTTTCTCTTAAAAAGAGGAAATGAAAATTTAAGAAAGGACAGTTACACCGCATTCCATTGCAAGTTTCCTGGATTAAGCTGAAATAGGAAAGCCGCTTTTGTGAAGCAGCTTATCCAATTTATAAAGAAGATGTACCCGGTTATTCTACTCACTTAACTTTTTAAAGGCTTCCCCACCGGGATAGCACAATCATGACCCGGCTGGCCGTGTGCAGGGTTCAACCTGGCTGTACCGCTGGCATTACCGGCAGGTTGAGGCAGGGCAGGCAATGTTTGCGCTGGTGTTTGCAACGGCACCGATTGTACCGGCGAACTAAGTGGTGCACCTACAGCTATATCACATCTATGATTGGGCTTGCCATGCTCAGGGTTAAGGGCACCCATAGCTGGCGCCGCATTTGATTGTGCAGGAAGTGCAGGTAATGACTGAGGTTGATTGGTTGTTTGCACAGGTACAGTCGGTACCTGTG
>JANPPB010000426.1:0-2787 GCA_031428295.1 Segetibacter sp.
TGTGCAGCAGCACAGTTACGAAAACCTGTATGCTTTTGAAATTGAAAATAGAAAGGCGTTCTTTTACCCGCCCTTTTCGCGGCTGATACAATTAACCTTTAAACATAAGGAAAAGCATTTGGCAGAGGAAGCTGCCAACCACATGGCAAAATTTCTTTCGGCTAAATATGCAGCTTACATAACCGGGCCTGCTGAGCCGGTGGTTGGCAGGATACGCAATCAATACATCATGGAAATTTTATTGAAACTGCCGAAAGATGGTGCCATGATAAGCCAGTGCAAAAAGGATATCCAGCATTATACAGTGGCAATCCAGTCGAATAAAATATACAGAATGGTAAACATCATTCCCGATGTTGATAAAGTGTAAATCTAAATGGAGTTGGAAGGTTTAATAATGGTTCATTGACCCAACTAAGCATAAGCCAATTTTATGATGTCTTTATACTCATAAATAAACATTCCTTCACCGGAAGATTTAGCAGCTTGTACCATGGCCTTTGCAACCTTTCCTGCATCAATACCTTTGTATTTTCTTAAACCGGCTACCATTAAAAACGAGGTAATTTTCATAACTGCTTTAGCTACAAATTCACCAAGTCTGAATTCTTTTCTATCTCCCATTAAAAAAGAAGGTCTGAAAATATGGGTGGAAGAAAAACCTATGCTTTTTAAAGCAACTTCAATCTCTCCTTTCAACCTGATATAAAAGTTTTTTGAAGCTGCTTTGGCACCAACAGAAGATACCAGCAGGTATTTTTTAAAGCCCACTTCTTTACCAAACCTGGCGGCATCCACGGCAATGTCGTAATCAATGGTACGATAAAGCTCTTTATCGCCTTGTACCTTTTTAAGCGTTGTACCAACACAACAAAAAATACAATCACCTTTTCCAAGGTCCATTTTAAATTGGGTTGGATTCGAAAAGTTGGTAACCACCACCTGCACCTTTTCATGTGGTTTTGGTATTGCTTTTCTTACCAACAACCTTACGGTAGAAAAGCTGTTGTCGGTTATTAATTGCTCCACAACATAATTACCAACCATGCCTGTAGCTCCCAATACCACTGCCGTTTGTTCGTTCATAAATTGTTATTTTGCCATTTAATACCCAACATGCAAATTCAGCAAAATTTATCATTAAAGTCTTATAACACTTTTGGCATAAATGTACAAGCCGCTTTCTTTTCAAATTTTACTTCTCTGGAAGAACTTGTTGAACTTACTACCTTTTGCGAACAAAAAAATAATCTGCCCCACCTGGTATTAGGCGGGGGAAGCAATGTATTGTTTACGCAGAATTTTAGAGGGGTTATTCTCAGGAATGAATTGAAAGGAATTGAGATGGTTAAAGAGGATGCCTCACACTATTTTGTTCGTTCTGCCGCAGGCGAAAACTGGCACCGCTTTGTGGTATTCTGCCTTGAGAACAATTATGCAGGTGTTGAAAATTTAAGCCTGATACCGGGCAATGTTGGTGCAAGTCCTATACAAAATATTGGTGCGTACGGCGTTGAAATTAAAGATGTGTTTTATGAGCTGGAAGCCTGGCATCTGCTGGACCATAAGTTGGTAACATTCACTGCACAGGATTGCAAATTTGCTTATCGCGACAGCGTATTTAAATCCAAATACAAAGGTCAATTTGTGATTACAAGTGTAACCTTCAAATTATTAAAACATCCCGTCTTCCAAACAAATTACGGCGCTATTAAACAGGAACTGGCTGCAATGGGTGTAACTCAATTAAGCATTCAGGCCATTGCTAATGCAGTAATAAAAATCAGGCGAAGCAAATTACCCGACCCCGAAGTGATTGGCAATGCAGGAAGCTTTTTTAAAAACCCCACCATACCAGTCAGCCGTTTTGAAAGTTTGAAAGAAACGTATCCAACCCTGCCCGGTTATCCTGCAAAAAACGATACGGTTAAGATAGCTGCAGGCTGGCTGATTGAACAATGTGGCTGGAAAGGCTACCGTAAAGGTGATGCAGGTTGCCACGAAAAACAGGCATTGGTATTGGTAAACTATGGCAATGCAACCGGGATTGATATTTATACATTATCAACTGAAATTATGCACAGCGTTGAGACCAAATTTGGTATTATGTTAGAACGTGAAGTGAATGTTATTTAAGCTGAACATGCAGCAT
Organism: Segetibacter sp.; assembly: GCA_031428295.1. GTDB lineage: Bacteria > Bacteroidota > Bacteroidia > Chitinophagales > Chitinophagaceae > Segetibacter. The sequence goes on from JANPPB010000426.1 coordinate 2,153, forward strand.
TATTTGCTCTCAATGGTCTTTAATTGAAACATTCCGATGAAAAAAATTATACTCCTAAGCATTTGCATACTCTCCCTTTTTACTACCCGGGCGCAGGATAAAATCTACAGAAAAAATGGCCAGATAGTTAAAGCCAAAATAGTGGAAATGGGTACCTCCGATATTAAGTATAAAGTATTTGGAGAACCCGAAAGCCCCATATATGTTTTGGAGAAAGACCGGATACTAAAGGTTCAGTATGAAGATGGCCGCATTGAAAAATTTACCCTTGATTTAAAAGACTCCGAACAATATATTGGCCAGTTAAACAAAGCTATAAAAATTGATTTCTTTGGCCCACTGTTGGGATACACCCAGGTTACTTTTGAAAAAAGTACCGGCATTGGTAAAAGCTACGAACTAACCCTGGGCATTATTGGTGCCGGTAAAAACCAACGGATAGAGTACTATTATAACAACCTGGTTGTAACCAAACGAAACCAGTTTGGATTATTTGGTGCAGCGGGTTATAAATTTAATAAGCTTCCGGACTTTTTGTTTGGCCGCAGCCGGTTTACACACATTATGCAGGGGGCTTACGCCAAGCCAATTTTATATGTTGGCAATTATAGCGAAAACAGGATTGCCTATAAAGG
>JANPPB010000427.1:0-1554 GCA_031428295.1 Segetibacter sp.
CGCACCTGTAGATGTGTATCTAAATAACAAAAATGTTTACCAACCTGATATTTTTTTTATTGCAGCAGAAAACGCAAATATTATAAAAGATCGTGGCATATTTGGTGTTCCTGATCTGGTAATTGAAGTATTATCTTCAGATAGAAACTATGACCTTGTAACAAAGAAAGCGGTGTACGAAAAATTCGGCGTTAAAGAATATTGGGTGGTTGATCCCATTACAAAATGGTGCGAAGGGTTTGTTTTAACAAATAGCACCTTTGTTTCTTTGGGCGAAAAAACCGGGCAATTACAAATAAACATGTTTGATTTGCTGATTACTTTTTAAGCAGCACATCGGCATATTCCACCTCATAAAACCTTATCAGTTTTTTCTTACCTGCTTCTACTACCGGCCGCCTGATAATGCTGGTATTCGACAACATAATTTGTATAGCCGATTGCTCGTCAACAATAGCAGCCTTTTCATCCTCCGATAGTTTCTTATAAGTGGTGCCTGCTTTATTTATTAGGTTTTCCCAGCCAAAATAACCGCACCATTCCTTTAGTTTTTCTTCTCTAATACCCTCTTTTTTATAATCGTGGAAGCGGTAAGGCAATGACTTTTCTTTTAACCATTCAATGGCTTTTTTGACCGTGTTACAATTGGGAATACCGTAGACTTCTATCATACTGAACTGAAGTTATTGATTGATGAATGTAACGATTGCCGCTTCAGTTTCAGTGCAAGCTTTCTCAAAATTGTCGTTTAGCACCAACACGTCGAATGAATGTTTAAATGAGAGCTCGTAGTTGGCTTTATTCACCCGGGTCTGTATATTATTTTCATCATCCATGCCCCTGCCCTGCAAGCGTTTTTTTAGTTCATCCACCGAAGGTGGTTCTATAAAAATGCTTAACGAATTTTCGGGGTATTGTTTCTGAACATGGATGGCTCCTTTTACGTCTATGTCTAAAATGGCCACTTTACCCAACGACCACAGCCTTTCCATTTCGCTTTTAAGGGTGCCGTAATACTTGTCTTCATACACCATTTCCCATTCCATAAATTCTTTGCTGTGAATTTTTTTCTGAAACTCATTTACCGACATGAAATAATAATCAACACCATTTTGCTCATTTTCGCGGGGCAAACGGGTAGCAGCCGAAACCGAAAAAGCAAGGACGGGATACTTATTCAATAAATACCTGGAAATACTGGTCTTGCCCGAGCCTGATGGTGCTGTGATTATGATGATCTTTCCCTTCATGATTGTAATTGAATTGCAAATAAAGCAAAGTATGGTGGATTGAGTTTACAATATTTGTCAATAGGAAGGATGATTTGTAGGAAGGATTTGTATTATTATGGTTAAAGCAGCATCTATCGTTTGGGGATAACGCTGCTCTGGGCTTAGCCTATAATTCCGATAAAAATCTGTGTTACTTACTTCAATCACCCTTAGCTAAAATCTCTGTGATATCCTATGTCGTTGTGTATCTGTTTTCGCTACCAATGACAAGGCTTCGACAAGCTGCCAATGACACATATTATAAACAATGATTGAATTTGGT
>JANPPB010000428.1:0-1646 GCA_031428295.1 Segetibacter sp.
AAACAGGTCAACTTTTTTCAACACATCATTGATGTCTTCCCCGCCCTTGCCTTTTATTTCAGCAGCAATTTCAAGGTTGCGTTCGCCTGATAAATACTGGTAAAAATTGGGCGTCTCTAATAAAGTACCTACCTGCCGACGCATGGCGGCACTGCCCGGCTGACCAAAAAAAGTAAAGGTTCCGCTTGTAGGTTTAAGTATATCCATTACAATACCAAGCAGGGTGGTCTTACCACTTCCGTTAGGACCTAAAATGCCAAATACACTTCCTTCAGGAACGCTGAATGAGACATTTTTAAGTGCCTGTATTTTACCGTAGTTTTTTGAGATATTATTGATTGCAAGAACTTCAGGCACCTGTTATAATTTTATGGATCGCCAAAATACTTTTTAATTGCTGATATCAAAAATGAAAGTGATGAGAGGAAAGTAGGGATAAAAACTTACTCATTTTGTTTATTAATAAATGATGCTATTGCAATCTCTTATAAATCTTGTCACCTTTGTTTCTAACCCATCTGTGCTTAGCCTACCCCTTTCTTAATCAACCCCAGCTTAAATAAAAACAACTGGAACATGGCAAAAATCTTTATCAATTACCGCAGAGCCGATAGCATAACGGTAGCTTTTATTATTTATAACAAGCTGACCGAAAAAAAGCATGATGTGTTTATTGATAAGGAGGCTATACCTGTGGGATTTGATTTTGCAGCTTTCATTAAAAAGAAAATTGCCACTTACGATGTCATGCTTGCATTAATAGGTAATCAATGGACAAGTATAAGAGGTGTCGATAAAAAGATACGAATTAAAAAACCCGGCGATCATGTACGTCTCGAACTGGCTGAAGGCCTTAACTGCAGCACGATAAAAGTTATTCCTGTGCTCATAGATAAAGTGCCTTTCCCCGGCCCTGATAATTTACCTAACGATTTAAAAAGCTTGGGCAAATTGAACGCAGTGGATTTTTTATCGTACGAGTACAATAAAAGCGCAGAACGAATACTTGCAGAGATAGAACGTACACTGAGCCTGTTAACGAGTAAAGATCTTTCTGAATTCATACACATTACATCCATTGCTGATGACCGTGGTGTAGTTCGCACTCTAAAGGCAGCAATGGAAGCCAACCTGCTTGCTGATAAAGGGGTAAAGGCACAAATAAATTTTGATGTGCTGGATACTAATGTTGAATATGTATCGAAATTAAAGAAGGGCCAGGGCACTTTCATTTTATCAGCCTTGTATGCTGCTGAACAGTTTGGCGTAGAGTTTACTTCGTGGAAACCAAATGCAAAAAGCAGTCTAAAATCCGAGAGGAAAGCTTTGCCCTTTAATGGAAATTTAAAACGCTTTACTGTAGGAATAATAGATGATATGATCACCCACCTGAATGCCAACAGGCCAGTACTTGCAATAGTATCAGTTCGGGAGGCTTGGATGAATCTCCCGGCTGCTGAAGACGGCCTGTTTTTAACTCCACCTGCGGGTCTGGAGGTTGGAAACCAGGCAATCATTATCTCTCAGGTTGACCTTGTAAAAAACAGGATCAAATTTGCAATGCTCTGGGGTAAACAATGGGGTGCTAAAGGATTTGGGTATTTTTCTGAAGAAAGCTTTTATTTATATGTAAAGCAGGATTCACT
>JANPPB010000429.1:0-4931 GCA_031428295.1 Segetibacter sp.
TTCAGGTAAGTCAAAAGGAGTACGATTGCATTCAGCAAACGAACAAATTAAGAAGATGAGGAAGCCCAGTGGCTGGTAAACAATATTCCACCAACTACCTTGAACCTGTTGCTCAACAATGGTTTTCATGCTAAGCGAACCTGTCAACATTAGCAATGCAATTAAGGATATACCCATTGCCAGCTCATAGCTAATAACCTGCGAAGCCCCACGCATAGCAGCCATTAGCGAAAACTTATTGTTACTTGCCCAACCACCAATCATAATCCCATAAACACCCATGCTTACCACACCAAAAATGAAAAGCATTCCAATGTTTATGTCTGCAATTTGAAGGTTTACAATCCTGTCAGCTCCAAACAAGGAAAAATGTAACTGATTGCCCCAGGGTATAACGGCACTTGTCATCATGGCCGTTAACATAGCCAGGCATGGCCCGAGAATAAACAAAAACTTGCTGGAAGAATTAGGAATGATCTCTTCTTTAAAAAACAGTTTTCCTCCATCAGCCAACGGCTGCAAAATTCCCCACGGTCCTGCACGATCTGGTCCTACCCTGTCTTGTAATATTGCCGCTACTTTACGCTCAGCATAAGTGCTATACATAGCAATTAAAAGTGATGCACTGATGATACCTCCTATCAGCACAAGTTTTTCAATTAAAAGTCCCCAGTCTATAGCGAGTAATGTCATTGAATTAATAATGTTTTTATTTCAGTCAAAAGCAAGTCAGCATCTGAAATCAATACCTCAATTTCTTCTTTTGAATATGTTATAAAATCCGAATAATCTCCATCCTGCCTATATGAAAAAAGTTCATCGTAAATTTTACCTGCGCTATAACTCAACTTCTGAGTTTTTATAAAATGCTCATGAAATTTACTTTTTAAACCAGTATGGGTTTTTGAATAAACATCCATTTTTAATAATAGTGCTGAGACAGCGTAAAAGGCCGCATAATACAGCCTATTTATAACTGAAGACCAATGTTCTTTCGAAGCCAAAAAAATTGCATCTTCAAAAGTCTCCAGGCTTCTCTGAGCTCTGTAATTAATCAATTCTTGCTTTGGACTCATTATCTAAAGAGCTTTCCCATCTTTATAAACTTCTAAAAAAAATGGGGTATGTGCCAATTGCTTCCAAATATCTTTATTCCTTATGATTCCCGTAATCACTTGGTCTACATCTAACTGAAGGTCAAATAATTCTTTTCTTATTTTCTTCTTAAATCTAAAATTAGCTTCATCCTTATCAGTTAATATCAAAACATCCCAGTCACTGTCTTCTTTAAAATCACCCCTTGCCCTGGATCCAAATAAAATAATTTCCGCGCTTTGATCAACAGAAAGAACTGCACTTTTTATTTCACTTGCTATATCATCGTTCGTTTTCATGTATTGCTATTCAAACACTTCCCCCGTTGCCGGCCCGTCAATTTCACTCAAATGAACTTCCGGCTTATTAACCCCGCTCACAGTGTGTATGTCAAATAATAATTTTGGATTTCGTCCATCATGAACTGCCTGAAAAATTTCTTTCGGTTTCTTCATGCCTTCATAATGATTGGCTGAAATAACGGAATGGCGATTGATTTTCCTTGGTTCTTCAATAACCCAATCACTTGAATGCTTTTTGTCGAACCTGCAAGTATTGCAAATCCATGCAGTTTTACCATCGGGCAGACTTTCTACTTCACCCCACTCGTCTTTACGTGCCGTTACCCTAAACACCTCATCACCCCTGTTCCATAATGTTACCTTGCCGCAGCATTTATCACAATCACGATGAGCGTTTAGAGGTTTTAAAAACCAAACCCTGTTTTTAAACCTGAAAGTCTTGTCTGTCAAAGCGCCAACAGGACAAACATCAATCATATTTCCACTAAAATCATTTTCTATAGCTTTTGAAATGTAGGTAGAGATTTCGGCATGTTCTCCTCTATCTAAAATTCCATGTACACGGCTATCTGTAAGTTGGTCTGCAACATAAGTACAACGATAGCATAAAATGCAACGTGTCATGTGCAACTGTATGTAAGGTCCGATGTCTTCACGTTCAAATAATCTTCTTTCAAATTCGTAACGGGTGCCCTCGCTTCCATGTTCGTAACTCAAATCTTGCAAATGACACTCACCTGCCTGGTCGCAGATAGGGCAATCTAAAGGATGGTTCAATAATAAAAATTCAACAACTCCTTTCCTTGCTTCTATTACTTTATCGCTGGTAATGTTTTTGACTATCATTCCATCCATCACATTGGTACGGCAACTGGCCACCAACTTAGGCATAGGCCGGGGGTCTGCAGTTGAGCCCGCAGCCACTTCAACAAGGCAGGTTCTGCATTTACCACCACTTCCTTTTAGCTTACTGTAAAAGCACATTGCAGGTGGTGTAACATCTCCACCCAGGCTACGTGCTGCCATTAAAATTGAAGTACCGGGCTCAACATCAATAGTTATGTTGTCGATAGTTACTTTATATGTTTGTTCGTTCATTAATAATGAAAAATGTAAAATGTAAAATGTAAAATCTACCTTTTCGCGTTGAGAATGATCTGAGCTATGATTTTTGAAATTTCGTTTGCTTCAGCAATCAAATCATTTACAACTTTATCATTTACTTCCATCGTTTCTTTTATCAAACAAAGCCAATATTTTGGTTTCATTTGCCGACTTCAAGCTTATATGCATGAAGTTTATAAAATCTTTGTTTGTGCTTCCTGCTCCACCCTCAACCATGTTCGCTCCTATGGAAGTTGCACTTCTCAAAAGTTGATCAAACATAGAATAATACAAACGGTCGTATTTGCTCGCCTGAATGAAATGAATGATGTCTTTTGAAAAATAAAAACACCGATGACGAATGTTGTAGGGTCTTTCACCTTCTTCAACTGTATTAATTTTTTCATTTTGCATTTTTCATTAAACAAGCTCCAATTCATCCGCATAATGAGCCAATCCAAAATTACGTACCTGACTTTCTTCGGGATTTAAAACATGCCATTCAAACTCATCTCTAAAATGCCTGATGGCTGCTGCTACCGGCCAGGCTGCCGCATCTCCTAACGGGCAAATGGTATTGCCTTCTATCTTTCTTTGAATGTCCCACAACAAATCAATATCAGTCATCTTGCCTTTACCATACTCAATATTGTGCAAAATTCTTTTCATCCAACCGGTACCCTCTCTGCACGGGCTGCACTGTCCACAACTTTCGTGGTGGTAAAAACGGGCAAGCGATAGAGTATGACGGACCACGCACTGGTCTTCGTCCATAACTATAAAACCACCGGAACCCATCATACTGCCCGATGCAAATCCTCCATCGGCAAGGCTTTCATAATTCATATAGCGGGGCTCGCCTTTAGCAGTTTTTAAAAGCAAATTAGCCGGTAAAATAGGAACTGAAGATCCACCGGGAATACAAGCTTTCAACTTCTTTCCATTGGGAACGCCACCGCAATATTCATCGCTGTAGATAAATTCTTCAACAGTGATTGTCATATCAATCTCGTAGATACCAGGATTATTAATATTTCCACAAGCACTAATTAATTTGGTACCTGCTGACTTACCTACTCCAATTTTAGCATATTCTTCTCCGCCCATATTAATGATAGGCACAATGGCTGCAATGGTTTCGACATTGTTAACCACTGTAGGAGAATCCCACAAACCTTTAACTGCCGGAAAAGGAGGTTTGATTCTTGGATTTCCTCTTTTACCTTCAAGGCTTTCAATCAAGGCCGTCTCCTCGCCGCAAATGTAGGCACCCGCTCCACGCTGCACGTAAATATTACAGTCGAAACCAGTACCTAATATATTCTTTCCCAGAAAACCATGCTGCTCCGCTTCTCTAATCGCCTCTTCTAAAATATCTACGATCCAGGCATATTCACCCCTTATATAAATGTAGGTTCTGTTGCTACCCAAAGCAAACGATGAAACGATCAAACCCTCAATTAAAAGGTGAGGGATGAATTCCATCAGGTAACGATCTTTAAAAGTGCCAGGTTCACTTTCATCTGCATTACAAACAAGGTAACGGGGCACTCCTTCTGGCTTTGCCAAAAAGCTCCATTTTAACCCGGTTGGAAAACCGGCACCACCCCTGCCACGCAGTCCACTTTTCTTTACCTCTTCAACAATATCACCCTGGCTCATAGTAACAGCCTTTTCTACAGCGGCATAGCCGCCATTTTTTCTATAGGCATCAAAAAAGCGAATACCTTCAACCTTCTCGTTAGCTAATAATAATTTCATAAGCCTCTATCCCCGCAGGGAACTATATTTTTTTGTTAGTCAACTTTTTGTCCTTTATTCATCATCGTTGCTGCCTGCCCCGTCAGTATTGCGGGGTCGCACACTTGTGCTGTATTAACCTTTTTCATCTGTTTTATTTCCATATAATGCAGGCTTAATAGTAAATAGTAATAACTGAACTATTACTGATAACATTAAGCCAAATAAAACTCCTACCGAAACATCCTTTTCAGATCCCCTAGGCAAGAGCCTCCAATAGATAAAATCAGCGACAACAATAAAAAACTGAATAATGAAAATGAATTTTATATTTCATATAGTTTTTTTCATTTTTATTAAATCACTGGTTATTTTAATGGTTCAATCTTCATAAATGTTCCGTTGCTATTTTCACTAAGCAAATTCCAATTATTCAATAATTCATCGTTATGAATGCTTGCCCATTCAACTACTAAAGCAAAAGCTTTTGGTGGAAGATAGCCAGCTACAATTCCCATTTATCTTATAGAAATCTGAGCAGTGAATTCAGCATATTCTGCATGAAAATGTGGTGGCAAATGATCTCCAAAATACATTTTAATGAGAATGCCGTAAAAGCTGCATATCACCGGCATATTCCTCAAAAGTTTTTCCTGTCAATGTTAAATAAAAAGCATCAGGGTCCATATC